>NZ_JBKGUN010000109.1:0-3694 GCF_046462195.1 Paracoccus sp. (in: a-proteobacteria)
CAAAGTTCTGGCTGAGCCTGGTGGCGGTCGCGCTGATGCTGCTGACTGCCATCCGGCTGCTCATGGAGGCCAAAGCAGGGGGATCAGAGGCACGGGAAAGCATCGGCTTCTACCTGCTGGGGGACTGGGCCGCGCCGATGGCCATCGTGCTGGTGCTGGACCACCTGGCCGCGATGATGCTGGTTCTGACTGGACTGTTGGCCATGGCATCGCTTGTCTACGCCCGGGCCGCCTGGCATCGGCAGGGGCCGCACTACTTTTCCCTCTTCCAGTTCCTGCTGATGGGATTGAACGGCGCTTTCCTGACCGGCGACCTCTTCAATCTGTTCGTCTTCTTCGAGGTACTGCTGGCGGCGTCCTACGGGCTGCTTCTGCACGGTTCAGGGCAGGCCCGGGTGCGGGCGGGGCTGCATTACATCGCCATCAACCTCGCCGCCTCGCTGCTGTTCCTGCTGGGTGTCAGCCTGATCTATGGCTTGACCGGGACCCTGAACATGGCGCACTTGGCCAGCATGATGGCGCAGGTCCCCCCTGGCGATCGCCCGCTGCTGCACATGGGATTTGGCCTGCTGGGCATCGCCTTTCTGATCAAGACGGGCAGCTGGCCCCTGTCCTTCTGGCTGCCCAATGCCTACATGGCCGCCGCCGCGCCCGTGGGAGCCATGTTCGCCATCATGACGAAGGTGGGCATCTATGCGATCCTCCGCCTGTCGATGCTGATGTTCAGCGACGCGGCCGGTCCTTCGGCGGCGTTTGGCGCGCAAGTCCTGGTCATTCTGGGCATGGCCACGATGGTCTTCGGCATGTTGGGCATTCTCGCGTCCCAAAGCCTGGGCCGGATCGCGGCCCACTCCGTTGTCGTGTCGTCCGGAACGGTGCTTGCAGTCATCGGGTTCGCGCAGGCGGGGGGCAGCGAATGGATGCTGGCCGGGGCGCTTTACTACATGGTGGCATCGACGCTGGCGACGGCGGCCTTGTTCCTGCTGGTCGAGCCGATGAGCCGTGACGACGGCGGCATTGCCGCCATGCTGGCTCTGACAGCCGAGGTTTACGGCGCCAAGGATCGGGATACGGAAGGCAGTGAGGTGCCGGACGGTCCTGCCATTCCGTCGGCACTGGCGCTCCTCAGCACCTGCTTTGCCCTCTGCGTTCTGGGGCTGGCCGGCCTGCCGCCCTTGCCCGGCTTCGTCGGCAAGCTGACGATGATCCAGGGGGCCTTGAGCGGCACCAGCTTTCCGCCTGTTCTGACATGGGGGTTCATGGCGCTGTTGCTGGTGTCGGGCTTCGCCACGGTGATCGGCCTGGCGCGCATCGGGATCCAGACCTTCTGGGCCTCCGAAGACAATAATGCGCCCGTCATGGCGCTGGAGATTGCCCCGGTTCTGGCGCTGATCGCCGTTCTGAGCGTGATGAGCGTCAAGTCCGAGGTCGTGCTGCGCTATACCAGCGCCACCGCGCAGGCTCTTCATGACCCGTCGCGCTATGCTTATGGCGTCTTTGCGGCCCCCCGCGTCGTCGATGCCGCTTCTGACACGCCCGAGGAGCAACCGTGACCCGTTTCTTGCCCCACCCCATCCTGTCCTTGCTTCTGGTTCTGATGTGGATGGTGCTGACGCGCTTTTCGCTGGGGCACTTCCTGCTGGGCGGCGCACTCGCCCTGTTCGCCGGCTGGACCATGGCGGCGCTCCATCCGGAGACACCTGCCTTGCGCAACGGGCGGGTCATCCCTCGCCTGTTCGGGACGCTCTTTCGCGACATCATCCGTTCAAACATCGCGGTGACGCGCCTGATCCTGACCGAAGGGTGGCGCTCGAGCCGCCGGTCCTCCTTCATCGAGGTGCCGCTGAAACTTCGCAGTCCGACCGGCCTTGCCGTTCTGGCCATCATTCTGACCGCCACGCCCGGGACGGCCTGGATCGAGTACGTCTCCGGAACGGGGACGCTGGTCTTGCATATCTTCGACGGCGCCGAGAGCGAACGCTACATCTCGGTCATCCGCGATATCTATGAACCCATGCTGCAGGAGATATTCGAATGAGCGAGACGATCCTGATGCTCTCCCTCGGCTATGCCCAGCTGGCTCTGGCGCTGGCCAGCTTTCTGGCGAGTATCCGCATTCTGCGCGGCCCGCGGGCACAGGACCGGGTCCTGGCGCTCGACACGCTCTACATCGCGGTTATGTTGCTCTTCCTGGTGACGGGAATGAGGCTGGGTTCGCTATTCCTTTTCGAGGCGGCAATGGTCATCGCGGTGATGGGTTTCGTGGCCTCCATCGCCCTGGCCAAGTTCCTGTTCCGCGGGGAGGTGATCGAATGAACACGCTGAACGACGTGCCGCTGTGGCTGGCCCTTCTGGTCTCGGCCTTTGTTGTCCTTGGGGCCACCTTGACCTTGATCGGCGCCTATGGGTTCCTGCGCCTGCGCAGCTTCTATGACCGCCTGCACGCCCCCACTCTGGCAACCAGTTGGGGAACGGGTGGTGTGATATTGGCCTCGGTCCTGCTGGCCAGTCATGTCCAGGGCCGTCCTGTCCTGCACGAGCTTGTTGTGGGGCTGGCGGTCGTGGGGACCGTGCCCGTGACGCTGATGCTGCTGGGACGCGCCGCCCTGCACCGCGACCGGACGGAGAACGCGCCTGAGCTTCCGAGCGCCCTTCGTGTTTCACGATCCGCCAAAGACGCCCCACTGACCGATGATGCGTCCTGAGCCAGGCGATCGTGTCACTGCAGAAGGGGGTCGGACGCAACTGTCCGCCCCATGAACCCGGCAGTTCGGCGTCCTGCTGAACATAAAGTGTGGCTGCCGGGGCAAAGCTCTGCTCTTGTTGAACGGGACGTGCACAAACAGGATGGTGTTCGATGACCGACGTGACCTATCCGCCGCTCGACTCGCTGAAGCCTGTGGTGAACGACGTCTGGATCGTTGACAGCGGCCCTCATACAGCGCTTGGGATGATACCGCTGCCGGTTCGCATGACGGTTATCCGCCTTCAGGATGGCAGCCTGCTGCTGCATTCTCCGACACGGTTCACCAGGGCGCTGCATGACCAGCTGCTTGAGCTTGGCCCGATCGGGCATCTGGTAGCGCCCAATACAGCCCACTGGACGATGCTGAAGGAGTGGCAGGCCCATGCCCCCGAGGCCATCGCCTGGGGTGCCCCCGGCCTGAGGGAGCGAGCACAGGTCCAGCGCTCGGGTGTCACCATTGATCGGGATCTGCTCGGAAACCTTGCCGAAGGATGGCCCGGGGAAATATCGCAGGTGGATGTTCCGGGCATCGGAGGGTTCCAGGAGATCTGCCTTTTTCACACACCAAGTCGCACACTTGTTCTAACGGATTTGATCCAGAACCTCGACAAGGCGAAGTTGCCGGCGCCATTGCGTCCATTTCTCGCGCTGGCCGAGAATGGCGCACCTGATGGACGCACGCCGCGTTACCTGCGCGCGGTAGTGAAGCGGAAAGGCGACGCCGCGCGGGAGGCCGGGCGGCAGTTGGTTGCTCTTGACCCTCAACGGGTCATTTTTGCTCACGGAGACTGGTATGAGCGCAACGGCGCGGACCGGCTGGAGCGGGCACTCAGGTGGTTGCTGAAGAGGTAAGAGGGGCGATACCGGCGCAGAAGCCACTCCGTCTCTACGCTTGGTAGGTGACGCTGGCGCCCGCTCTGCGCACCAGGTTTATGACCTGTTCATACG
>NZ_JBKGUN010000110.1:0-6357 GCF_046462195.1 Paracoccus sp. (in: a-proteobacteria)
TCCCTCTTCATCCGGCAAATGATGTTCAAATCCAACCACAGATGGCCCCCAAGTGTGTGCAACAATCGAAATTGTCATGATCGTCACACGAGAAGAATGCACGGGCAGCCTGCATCACTTTCAAGGTTGTGGATGTGGTCCGTCCGCATGAGGGCACAAAGCTTTTGGTTCACGAGGTAAGTGGCATCATCAGGCTGTCGTTGCACAAGGGCGTCCGGCCTGCGGCTGGCGTGACAGATCCTCGTCAAGGCCGCGGCGGGCTCTTGAGGTTCGCTGCACCATCGAAAGCGTCAGGTTCGTGAAAGGGTGCCTCGTCAGGGTGCATTATGCGTTCTCAAAAGATATACTAGGCTCAGCAAAATACCAGTAGGCGGCATTTTCGTGCGCTCACTACATCCACTGCGGCTGCGCGAGGCTGCTGAGATCAGGCGCGTGCCCTGATGCCACCCGGGAAAGACCCATAACTGTTTCAATAGTAAATCTGCAAACCACACCTTCAGGTTTCTGCACTTCATCACCAGTCGCATCCATAAGTGGCAGGTTTTCTGGAATATGACGTTAGACAGTTGCCGCGTAGGAATGACGTCGAGTAGCCTGACCCTCGAAGATCAGCCAGCAAAATGGTAGGCCAATGAAGCATATGAAGATCGTCGCTGCGCTTGCAATCGTTGCCTCTGTAGGCAGTACGGCCCTCGCCCAAGAGATGGCGTTCTTTCGCATCGGTACGGGGGGCACAGCAGGTACATATTACCCGATCGGGGGGCTGATCGCGAATGCGATCTCCAATCCCCCCGGATCAAGAGCCTGCGACGACGGGGGTTCGTGTGGCGTGCCGGGACTTATCGCAACGGCGGTGGCCTCCAATGGCTCAGTTGGCAACGTGAATGCCATCAATGGCGGCGCGATGGAGGCCGGCTTCAGCCAGTCAGACGTTGCTTACTGGGCACAGACTGGTACTGGCCTCTGGGAAGGCCAGCCCGCGGTCGAAAAGCTGCGTCTGATTGCGAACCTGTATCCGGAAAGCATTCATCTTGTTGCACGCGCCGATGCAGGGATCGCATCTGTCGCGGATCTTGCGGGCAAGCGCGTGTCGCTCGACGAGCCTGGTTCCGGCACGCTGGTTGATGCCAAGATCATCCTGGAAGCATTCGGCCTGTCCGAAGCGGATGTGACGGCCGAGTACCTGAAGCCCGATCAGGCGGCTGACCGGATGCGCGATGGGGCTATGGACGCATTCTTCTTTGTCGGGGGCTTTCCTGCAGGGGCGATTGCCGAACTGGCCAGTCAGCAGGACGTGACGCTTGTACCAATCACTGGTCCGGAAGTAGACAAGCTCTTCGAAACGTATAATTTCTTTGCCCCGGACAGTCTTCCTGCAGGCACTTATGAAGGGCAAGACGCCGATGTCGCTACGCTTTCAGTGGGCGCACAGCTGGTCACCTCGGCAGATCAGCCGGAGGAACTGATCTACGGTATCACTCAAGCCATCTATAACGAGAGCACGCAAAAACTGTTTGCGGCCGGGCATGCCAAGGGTCGGCAGATCACGCTGGAGAGTGCCACGGTTGGGGCTGGCATTCCGTTCCATTCGGGGGCGGAGCGCTTCTACAAGGAAGCGGGCAAGCTTCAGTAAGCGCAAAGCGCTCTTCTCACAAGACGCAGGCCGGCGTGGCCTGCGTCCCCTCCAGCCCGATGAACTGCAGGAATATGTGATGTCCGAGACTGTCCGCCAGCTTTCTGAGGCTGAGCTACGCGAGCTGGAAGAAGAGTACGATCCGGAAGCGCGGTTTCGGAAGGTCCTGCGGCCGATCGCGATCCTGACGGGCATCCTCCTGTTCCTGCTGTCCGCTTATCATTTTTATACCGCCGGCTTCGGCATTCCCCGAGCGACAACGCATCGTGGAATGCACATGGGGGTGTCTCTGTTCGTCGTCTTCCTGAGCTTTGCTGCATTTTCGAAGAGCCGCCTCAAGCGCGGCGGTATCGCCATTCTCGGCATTCCCGTCATGGATTGGTTTCTGGCTTCTGCAGGCCTGATCAGCGCCCTTTATGTCCCTTGGATCTATGACCAGCTGGCCTTTCGTGTCGGCAACCCGCTCCCCGTCGACATTGCGATGGGTACGGTTCTGCTTCTGACCCTGATGGAGGCTGTACGGCGCTCGATGGGGTGGCCGTTGCCGGCAATCGCGCTTCTCTTCATCGGTTATGCCTATTTTGGCAGATCGATGCCCGGGATCCTGGTTCATCCGGGCGCAGACTGGGCCAACATCATCAACCACCTTTATCTGACTTCCCAAGGGATCTATGGAACCGCCCTTGGCGTCATCGCCACCTATGTCTTTCATTTCGTGCTGTTTGGAGTAATGGCGCAGAAAATTGGTTTGGGGCAGCTGTTCATCGATTTGGCCACCGTTCTGGCCGGACGCTTCGCGGGAGGTCCGGCCAAGGTGGCGGTGGTTTCGTCAGCCATGCTGGGAACGATTTCCGGCTCGTCCATCGCCAACACCGTCACCACTGGTGCACTCACCATTCCAGCCATGATCAAGATCGGCTTCCAACGGCACTTCGCTGCAGCCGTCGAGGCCGCCTCGTCCACAGGCGGGCAGATCACGCCACCTGTCATGGGGGCAGTGGCTTTCCTGATGGTCGAGTACCTGGGTATCCCGCTGCGCACGATCCTGATTGCGGCCGTCGTACCAGCCTTCATGCATTTCTTTGGGGTTCTGGTGCAGGTGCACCTCGAGGCCAAGCGCCTCGGCATCCGCGGCCTGACCAAGGAGGAGCTCCCCGAGGCAGGCAGGGTCCTTCGCGAGGGCTGGCTCTCTGTCATGCCGCTGATCCTGCTGGTCTGGATGCTGATGTCCGGGCGCACGCCCTTCCTGTCCGCCTTTTGGGCGATCACGGCCTGCATGTCTGTCTACCTGATACAGCGCATCATCGCCTCAGGCATAGCGACCGGTATCAGGGAAACTGGAGCAGGCATCTTTGAAGGGTTCGTATCGGGCGCCCGTCAATCGCTTGCAGTGACTGCGGCTGCAGCGCTGGTGGGGGTGGTCATCGGCATCGTCACGCTCACCGGCGTCGGCTTTAAGATTGCCTTCATGGTGACTTCGGTTGCAGCCAATTGGGCAGCAGGCTTCTATGCCTTCCTGGGCTTCTTGCCGTTCGAGCTGTTCAGCATCGAGACACTGACGCTCCTGTTTACGTTGCTGATGACTGCGGTGGTCTGCGTGCTGATGGGCTGTGGAGTTCCGACAACCGCCAATTACATCATCATGGTTGCCGTCGCGGCCCCCGTTCTGGGGATGATGAACGTCGAACCGCTGGTGGCGCACTTCTTTGTCTTCTACTTCGGCGTTCTGGCTGACGTGACACCGCCAGTGGCACTGGCTGCCTATGCGGGAGCAGGGATTGCCGGGGCCAATGGGTTCAAGGCCGGCAATACTGCCTTCCGGCTGTCGATGGGAAAAGCGCTCGTGCCCTTTGTTTTTGTCTTCTCTCCCTCGCTCCTCATCGTGACACAGGCTTTCACTGTGCCGGACTTCCTGTTGGCCTTCGCCGGCTCGGTGCTGGGGATCGTGGCCCTGTCGGCAGCCATCACGAACTGGCTTTTGGCCCCTTTATGGTGGCTTGAGCGGGTCGCTCTGACGGTTGCTGCATTGTTGTTGATCGCGCCAGAATTGGTATCTTCAACAATAGGCTTCGTGATGCTGATGGCCGTCGTGGCGCGGCAGTTCAGGATCACGCGACAACGTCCCGCGATACCCGTAGCCTGAGCTCTTTCCGAAAAGGACGACCTTGCCAGAGGCCCGTCCCACCGGCCCTTGTCAAAATATTCTAGGCTATTCACGCTGCCAGTGCCATGCGGACATAGCTTGGTACTGGCTCTTGCCTTGGCTAACTTAGATCGGCAGTTGCTGACCCAGCACATCACCGGTGGTTGTGTCGCAAAATGCCCGAAAAGCACAAACTGGCTACCTTTGCCCTGTCCTTCAGGCAGCCAAAAGACAGATTTGCTGAAAATGGGCGTAGCGCTGGTCTGAACCGACGCTTGCGGATCATGTTCACCAGCTCGATGCCTGCAATGGTTGAAGCGGCTGACTCGATGCTCTTGAAGCCCAACATCGGTCTCACCCGGCGCTTGATGAAGCGGTGGTCTTGCTCGACCAAGTTGCTGAGGTATTTGATCGGCACCATCTGGATCGGCACAGGGCAGCCAAAGCGCTTCAACATCCGGTTGATGTCCTTGATGCTTACGGTGTCGGCTGCACTCTTGGCGATGACGATCTTGCGGGGCAGGCCGTTCAGCTCCATTGCGCGGGCCAAGAACCTGATGGCAGCTGGCTTGTTTCTGCGCTTCGATAACATGAAGTTCGGCGTCTTCCCGAACGTCTCGGCGGCGCGATAGAGATAGACCCACTGGCCTTTCACCTTGATGTAGGTCTGGTCCATCTGCCGGGATCTGTCAGGCGCTTGCTTGCTCCGGCGTGCGTATGGGCAGCACCTTATCTGCCGCGCCCGTACCTCTATAGCATGCTGGCTCACCCCTCTCGGGGACATCCCCCTCACAATGGCACGATGCGGACTCGGTAAAAAGGACGCGCCGACAAGCAGGGCAGGAGCGTCGGCAGTAGGTGCTGGAGTGGACTAGCGCGAAGGTGAAGATGGAAGCTCAGTCGGAGCCGGCAGGTGCAAAGGCGATAGCGCAAGGTCCAGTTTCTATTAAGTTTGAGTGCTGGCGTTGCAGAGGCAAAAATTGTTCTTGCATACTTGCATGCAAGGTAGCAAGCTTCAGACGGCGGGAGGCTTTGGGAGGAGCAGTCTGTGAAGACCAGAATATCATATGCCACGCCCCCATCGGCTCTCAGGTTGCATGAGCTGGTTTCGGCGTCGCGGCACACACTCGACGAGATCGTCAGCGATCAGATCAGGCGCCGAATTGTCAGTCTGGATTATCTTCCGGGAATGATGATTTTCGAAAATGCCGTGGCGGGCGAATTCGGCATCAGTCGGACACCTGTTCATCAGGCCTTCATGCGGCTTTCGCATGAAGGGCTCCTGACTGTTCTGCCGCAAAGAGGAGCACAGGTTTCCTTTCTGTCAAGGAAGACCGTCGCCAATGCACAGTATGTGCGGGAGTGCCTGGAAGCTTCGGCCTTCGCGGACGCGGCGCGTGCATGGGACGCTGATGATCCTGATTATCAGCAACGAGAGGAACGGGTGCGGGACCTTATTTTTGAGCAACGCAAGGCCGTCGCTCAGGGCGATTACTTGCATTTCACCGAGCTCGACATCGCCTATCACAACGAAATTCTTGGCGTTGTAGAAAACGATCTGCTCCTGGCCACAGTCGGGCAGATGCGGAACCACCTTAATCGGATACGCTACCTTGAGCTCAAAGAAGCGCATCATGAGGAACAGATGATCCTCGATCATGAAGCTCTGATCGACCTGATCGTTGAAGGAAGCGCGGAAGCCGCAAGTGAAATGCTGCTGAGCCATCTCAAGACGCTGCAGGATTTTCGCGAGGAGATCTTTGCGCGTCACCCCGAGCTGTTCAGCAACTGACCTTTCCAAAGGATGTTTGCAATGACTATGCCCTTGGCGATCACGTTGGCTGAGAGCGCTCCGGAAGCCGCTCCATTCGTTCTCCGCAACAGTTTCAACAGCGGGATCCGCGAAGCCGCCGCAATCGGTTTTGATGCCGTTGAACTCCACGCTCCCGACCCGGCGAGACTGGACCTGGGCATGATCGAAAGATGCAGTGTGCAGTATGGTATCGCCATCGGCTCACTCGGCACCGGAATGGCCGCCTCACAGGATGGTCTGACACTGGTGCACGTGGACTCGGAACGGCGGGTTGAGGCAGCAAAACGAATGCGCGGCTTCATCGACATCGGAGCGAGATTTGGCAGCGTTGTCATTGTCGGGCTGATCCGCGGTCTCGCGCGCGATTGCGGTGGACGGTCAGAATACATGGCGCGGCTCAGGCCGGCCATGAGTGAACTCCTGGGGCATGCAGAAAAGCAAGAAGTGACCTTGGTTCTCGAGGCCGTCAATCGCTACGAAAGCGACGTCTTCAACACAGTCCTGGAGACTTCCGGTTTCATTGCCGGCTATGGGTCGGATCGCCTGAAACTGCATGTGGACACGTTCCACATGAACATCGAGGAAGCCAACGTGGCCGACAGCCTGCGTGCCGCAGCCGGAGTTGTTGGGCATGTCCACATTGCTGACAGCAACCGTCTCGCTCCCGGACAAGGGCACTTCGATTTCAAGGGCACTGTCGCGACTTTGGCTGACATCGGTTATTCCGGCTTACTTTCTGTTGAATGCCTGCCGCTGCCAACGCCCTAC
>NZ_JBKGUN010000111.1:0-4376 GCF_046462195.1 Paracoccus sp. (in: a-proteobacteria)
AGATCGAAAGGAACGGTGTGACCGAGCAGGTCACGCTGGAACGCGCTGATCCCTCCGCTGACGGGAATTACAGCATGGACCTGACGCTGCGCCGCCTGCTTTCGGAGCCCGGGCGGTGAAACGCGCGCTGGACGGCACGCGCATAAATAGCCCGTTCCCGCAGCACAGGCTCAGCTTCGGCAAGCCTGTCCGTCAGAGGGTGTCAGGAGGATCGGCAACGGGCGGCAGTCCTGATGCTTGGGTCGCACACACCAAAAGTCACGGAGCTTGTTCATCTCAGGTCATTCATGCATTGCCTGCCGGAGCCACGATCCTGGCGTGAAGCGGGAAGGGATGCCGGACTGATCAAGAGGTTCCTGCCATGGCCAAGGTGAGAGCGGGGCTCTCGGGAAGCTGGTCCAGCTGTTTCGTGACTTCGGTGTCGGACATCTCTTCAGGAAGCTTGTCTGTCCAGACACGCAGAGCGTCGAGGGTGTAAGAACCAAAGGACGTGATCATGGCCCCGTCCGCTGCATCACGTCCCCGGACCATCAGCACGCGACCGATCCGGGGGGTGTTGTATCGGGCATCGAATGTATACCACCTGTCCTCGAGGTAGGCCTCGAACCAGGCGCAGAAATCGCCCGGACCAGAGGGCGGAACGCCGATGTCGCCAAGGTAGCCGCTGGCATAGCGGGCCGGAATGTTCATGGCACGGCACAGCGCGATGGACAGATGGGCAAAGTCCCGGCAAACGCCCGTTGCCTCGGACATGGCATGAACTGCCGTCTTCGTCGGGCGCCCGAACTTGTAGCCGAAGGTCAGGTGATTGTGGACGAAGTTGCTGATGGCCTGCACCCGTGCCCATCCCGGTGGCGTTGTGCCAAAAAGGTCCCAGGCCTGTTGAGAAAGCACATCCGACTCGCAGTAGCGGCTGGCGGTCAGGAACGGCAGCGTTTCGGGTGGAAGGTGGGACACTTCGTGCTGGCGGGCGTTCCAGTTGAAGACGTCAGGCTGCCCGTCGATCTCGATGACGTCATCCGACCAGAGCCTGCAGCGCCCCGGCCGAGCCACCAGCCGCGCCCGGCGATTGCCGAACGGGTCCAGAAACTCGTCCACGGGCAGGGGAGGGTCCGTCATGATCTTGTTGGCTCCCATGATGCGACCCGAAACGGACGGGTGTGGGGACAAGGCAAGGATCAAGGGAAGATGAACCTGCGTATGGAGAGCTATTTCAAAGCCAAAGCGAATGCGCATTGCGTGCTTCCTTGCAAAGGAGGAGGGTGGTGCAGGTCCTGCTGGCGTGCAGCCCAACAAAACTGGATCAGACCCATGAAGATCGACTTGAGGTGGTGACGACCTTCTCTGTTCGTCACCGTACCAGATATTTCTATGACCGGCCGGTAAAGTTCGGGGTCCACCGGCTGATGATGCGTCCCCGGGACGCGCATGACATGCGCTTGCTGACATCGAGCCTGATCGTGTCGCCTGCCGCGTCCGTTCGATGGGAGTTCGACACCTTTGGCAACTCGGTCGCCCTGCTGACCTTCCTGAAGCCTGCCGACCAGTTGTTGATTGCCAGCGAACTTATGGTGCGTCGCTATGGCTATGACGATCCGATCGTTCGGCTGGCCCGCCATACGGGACCTTTCCCGTTCACGTACGAAGACGAGGAAAGGGTTGATCTGGCACCGGTGATGCAACTCGGCTACCCTGCCGAGCGAGCCGTGCTCGAAGAATGGCTGGCTTCTGCCTGGCCAGAAGCCTCCAATGAGACCATGGCACTTCTGGATGGACTTGTGCGGGTCATCCATGAGCGCTTCAGGTATGGCCGCCGGGAGGCCCAAGGCGTTCAGTCGCCAAGGGAGACGATCCGACTTGGCAGCGGTACCTGCCGCGATCTGGCGGTGCTGTTCATGGAGGTTGCAAGACTTCTGGGCTTCGCGGCACGCTTTGTGACAGGATATCTCTATGACCCTGTGGCCGACCATGGCCATCTCGGCTCCTCTGCTCCGGGCGCGGCCGAAGTGACGGGGGGAGGAGCAACCCATGCCTGGTCGGACGTGTTTGTTCCGGGTGTGGGGTGGGTGGAATTCGATCCCACCAACCGGATCATCGCAGGCCGCAACCTCATTCGTGTGGCGACCACCCGCACCGCGTCACAGGCCCTTCCTCTGACCGGTGCCTTTATCTCCTCAGGCGGCTGCAGCCTTGGAATGGAGGTTCAGGTTGACGTTCTGCGCAACGACTGAAGCTCCGTCACCAGGTGACACGACACCCTCGAGCGGGAACAGCGGCGGCATATCTTCGGTACCGGGCGCAGCCGCCGCCGTTTGAGGCCTCCCAAAGACATAGCCGAGCAGCGGCACCAAAAGGGTCGAGCGTCAAACTCCTCGGGTACGCCATGTGGCCAACCGCAGCGGATGGAAGCAACCCGACACTTCCTGACAGGGACGGGCGGAAGGACAGCTGGCCGCAAAAACGCCTCGCCAGCGACGGCGAGGCCCGACTCGTTACACACCTTCCTGGCGGCTCCGGCGCAACCATCCACTGCCCGGGCCAGACGCTTACTTGCTCAAGCGCCGTGCGTTGGCGGTGGCCTGCAGGTGCACCGGCGCCAGGGCCAGTCCACCGGTCTCCATGGTGCGGGTGATCACGCGCGTACCATGTGCCATCCAGCGTTCTGCAAGACCCGACATGTCACCCATGCTCAACGGGCGTCCGCCAAACATCAGGCGGCCCAGATGCTGTGCCTGCTCGGATGCGTCCGCCAGCATCGCCGACCATTGCTCGACAAGAGCCTGGTTGACCTTGGCGACAGCCACAACCTTCTCCTGCACCATGCCGCCGATCTCGGCATAATCGCCTTGGGCGGGAGATCGGGCCGCGCTGCCCATGATCCCCATCCGCGCGCCGATGACGCTGCCGGAGGCGACCATCATCTCGTTCACGCGCCTGTTGGTCTTCATCATGTCGGAGTTGGCCTTTGCCAGCTCGGCCAACGCCTTGCTTCCGGCGATCATCATCATGTTGTCCTTTGCAGATCAGCAAAACGCGGAACGGCAACCTGCGCCGCCGCCCCCCCCAATACGCCCACACAGGCAGCGCCGCTGCTTGTCGCAGCAACGCCAACCCTGCGGGTGCGGCCGTTACGCCGCCTCGTCGACGCGCGCCTGTAGCGGGCTCAATGCCTGCCTGGAGCTGCGCTGTGCGATCTGGAGCATCGCCGTACGCCGTTCCATCCAGTTGTGCATGGCGCTGGTGGCGAAGTTGCGCTGGAGCTCGGCAAGGTCCTTCACCGACTTGACCCGGAGGAGCTTTTGCGAAGCCTCGGCATTGGCGCGGGTGGCCTTCTCGAACCAGCTGGTCCAGGCCGAGGTGACATCGGACACGGCCTGCACCGAGGCGACGGAGGTTGTGGTGACAACCTGCATGTCCTCGGCCATTGTCCGCGCCGCGTCGCTGTAGATCGTCAGGGCCTCGCGGGTGTCGGAGGCAACCTGCTGGGTCCGCTCCGTCAGCGTCTCGGTGACCTGACGCGCCCGGTCCTGCATTGCGGCCGCGCCACGTTCCATGACATCCGCCACCTTTTCGGACGCCTCGCGAGCGGCACGCTCGGTCTCTTTCTGCGCCCGCGCGACCGCGCGCTCGGCTGCGGCGGCTTTCCTGGCCTCCTCAGCCTGACGGTCGGCTTCAGCCTGCTCGTCGCGCTTGGCCTGTTTGGCCGCTGCCCGCTTGTCCGCTTCAGCCCGTTCGGCCTTTTCAGCATCGCGCTTGGCTTGCGCCCGCTCTTCGCGCTGTTCGTCGCGCTTGGCGGCCTCGGCCTCTTCGACGGCATTTTCCATATTGGCGGCCAGGCTGGCGGCCTCGTCATTGCTGAGCACCTTGAGAACAGCCGGGAGAAGCTCCTTGCGCTCATTGCGGACGTGCTGCTGGAAGCCCTTGTTCAGCTCGGCCAGCTGCGCCAGGAACCCGTCATTGTCCTTCGGCAGACCAGACAGCGTCTCGAGCGCAGCCCGCATCTCCTTGTTGCCTTTCAGAGCAGCAACGGCGAGCTCCTTGGTCTCCGGATGCTTGCGCAGCAGCGGCAGAAGGTGCTGTTCCTCGATCTCGACATAGCGGGACAGCTCGTCGTGGAGGTCCGCAAACGCGGTTTCGCGCGTCTTCACGGCCTGGTTGGAGGTGGCGGACAGCTTGGTGATCAATGCGGCGGCTTTTTCGGGAGCGGCCTGGATCGTCTGGCGGAGGGTCATGGAAACAACTTTCCTGGGCGCCGTCCTGAACCCGAAGCCGGCAGCAACACCCCGCCGAAATGCAGGAGCATCACTCACTGGTCGCTCAAGAAGGCTTAGTCAGGATCAGCCGGAGAGGATTCCCCGAAGATCTTGCTGCAGTGC
>NZ_JBKGUN010000112.1:0-7965 GCF_046462195.1 Paracoccus sp. (in: a-proteobacteria)
GCTTGGGGGCACGGCCACTGCAACCATAGGCGACGACGCGTTTGACATCGGGCCGGGTGACTTCATCGGCTATCGCAAGGGGGGGCTGCCTCATTCTATCAGGAACACGGGCGAGAGCATCTTCAGGTGCATTGTCGTGGGCGAACGACTGCCGCATGACGTCTGCGATTACCCGCGGCTGGATCAACGGATCTTCCGCAACGTTGGGTTGCCTTGGATGATCGCCGCAATGTCGGATCTGACGGTGCTTGGCGGTGGTGTGGGCAAAAAGTAGAAACCAATTCGACCATCTGAGACATGGCTTCCAAACCGGTACAGGTGGCCCGGTTCACGGGTCGCCTGTTGAAATCGGCTGCACTCCGTAGGTCCGGTAGGCATCCGCCTGCAGTTCCTCTTCGCTCCGGCCGGAAAAGAATGCGTAACTGGGCGCACGGATGTCCGATCTGCGCTCGATGCGGACTGAGATCACATGGCGGATTGGAAACCTGCCCGCCGTCATTTCAACCAAGGGTGCAGCCAATGCCCGGAAGTCGGTGTGATCGGGCGGAACGACCAACGCGCGGCCCTCCAACTTCTCCCCCCGCTGAAGGAATACGTCGATCAGGCTGACACAGACGGCAGGATTGGCGCGAATGTTCCGAACGCTCCGCGCCGACGCTATGTCTGCAATGAGCAGATGATCCTCTGCAGTTTGCTTGAATATCTCCTTGGGAGAAACATTGGGTTTGTGGGAGTTGTCGACAGTTGCCAACCAGCACAGAACAGCCTTCTCGGGAAACATCGGGGACCTCTTGGATTTCGGATAAGGGTAAAGTCGTCGCGATCTTCGTGTCGAACAATAACGTTGGCTGGAGCTGCTCGAGAAGCCGCAAAGCGCGCCACCAAGATGGGCGCAACCGAGAGAGGAAAAGCGTCAGATGCACAACTCCTGTGGCCAAAGAACGCTCGGCCACTGTTGGCGAAGTCGGAACCTGCTGGCTATGAGGCGTCAAACAGGCGCCTGTGGTCGGAGTAACTCCCATGTCCTTGCGCCAACATCGCCCTGCACCAACCATGCCTGCGCAGACAGGGATTGTCGCCCGAGCGGCATTCCCGCGCGGCAATACCTACCTGCTCCTGTGTGACCGGCTTGGTCCTTTATTTGATGACGCCGTCTTTGGTGCCTTTTATCCTGCTTTGGCCAGCCCGCCTTACGCGCCATGGCGCTTGGCACTGGTCACGCTGATGCAGTTCCGCAAAGGCCTTTCCGACCGTCAAGCGGCCGACGTGGTTCGCGCGCGGATCGACTGGAAGTCCCTTTTGGCCTTGGACCTGACCGATCCCGGCTTTGACCATAGCGTATCGTGCGAGTTCCGCGCCCGCCTGCTTGACCATGAAGCCAGCGGGCGCCTGCTCACTTGCGTGCTCGACGCTGCCCGGGAGGCAGGTTTTCTGAAGACGTGCGGTCGTCAGCGTACTGACAGCACCCATGTTCTGGCTGCCAGACGCGACCTCAACCGGATCGAGCCTCTCGCCGAGACGCTGCGTGCGGCGTTGAACGCCCTCGCCCTCATAGCATCTGACTGGCTTCGGCAGGTGGCGGAGCCGGACTGGCACAAGCGCCATGATCATCGGGTCGAAGAAGGACGCCTGTCGCCTGTCGGTCCCAGACGGGACACCTGCGTGGCTCCAGGTCGGGACGGACGGCTTCCGGCTCTTGGACGCGATCGCCGCTCCGGGTGCGCCAGCCGAGGCCGCAACCCTGCCTGCGATCGGGCTGCTCCGGCGCGTTTGGAACCGGCACTTTGAACTCACGGACGATGCTTCCGGCTCGGGCGCGCCGCCAAAGGTCCGTCTGCGGGCGGTGCAGGGACGCGGCCCCGGCGACCGGATCGAGTCTCCCTACGATGCCGAGGCCCGCTTCCGCGCCAAGAGCGGCACCGCGTGGACCGGTTACATGGTCCATCTCACCGAAACCTGCGATGCCAATGCACCGCATCTGGTATTGCACGCCGGCACCACGCCCGCCAATGTCCATGAGGCCATGCGCACGGAGCCGATCCATGCCGCGCTCGCCGCCAAGGGCATGGATCCGGCCGAGCGCCTGGTGGATAATTGACTGGCCACAGGCTTCACAGGAACAAGCCATGATCCGGCATATCGCACTCATCAAGTTCATGCCTGTTACAGGCGATACCGAGGTTGCTGAAATCTTCTCTAAGCTGTCTTCGTTAATCGAGAGGCTCCACGGGGCGCATGGTTTTACCGGAGGGCGCTCAGGAAGTCCTGAGCAAATCGAGCGAGATACTGCACGCCTTTGTCGTCTATTTCGACAGAAACAAAGGCTGGATCACCTTTCCCAAAGTCGCCGGCAGACCGTATCAACGGCAAAATAGAGGACGAGCGTCAGGATGGCCAAAATGATCAGTGCTACGAACATCAAGTCGCTCTTCGCGCGGCCATTCGCCAAAAGCATGAGATAGCCCAAGCCTCGAGAGGCCCCACCCATTCGCCGATGATGGCTCCAGTAGGAACATAGAAGGCGGCAAGGCGCAGGCTTGATGCGAAGCCTGGCATGGCAGCCGGCACACGGATGCGCCACAGTATGCGTCCAGACGCGCCGCCCATGAGCCGGACAAGTTCCAGCCAGTTGGGCGGACTTCGCATCAACGTATAAAAAAGGCAGAGGTTACGGGAAAGTAGATGACAAGCAGCGCCATGGCGACTTTGGACCAGAGCCCATAGCCGAGCCAGAGCGTCAGGATGGGGGCTAGGGCGAAAACTGGGATGGCTTGGCTGAAGACAAGCATCGGTCGCAGCAGCGATCGTGCAAGCGGTGATGCAGCGAGCAGTATTGCTGAGGCAAAGCCGCCCGCCGCACCAAGCGCCAAGCCGAGCAGCATTTCGACGGCGGGGACAACCACATGCTCCGCGAGGAGTCCCCGGCTGATCCACAGCGCTGAAAACACTGCAAGCGGAGCGGGGAGATTGTAACGGGACGGATCGGCAAGCGCGACAAGGGCCTGCCAGACAAGCAGGCCAAGAAGCGCGACGGCGATGGTGCGGACAATAGGTGTCACCGGGTCTCCATCAGGAGGCGCAGCAAACGCCCTTGGAAGGTCAAGGTTTCGGGCGCATCGAAGAAGCGGGGCGGAGCCGAATCGGGAGGACTGATGCGTTGGATACCGTCGCGCGTCATCAACAGGACGCGATGGGCCACCCGTGCAGCTTCGGCAGCGTCGTAGGTCACATGCAGGACCGTGCGCCCCCCTAGGAGCTCGGCCGTAAGATCCTGCATCAATGCCCGCATCCGGGAATCGAGAGCGGAAAAGGGCTCGTCCAGCAGGACCACCGGCCGATCCTCCATCAAGGTTCGTGCAAGCGCCACCCGCTGACGCTGCCCTCCCGACAGCATATCTGGCCGTTTGTCGGCATGAGCCGCCATACCAACAGTTTCAGCACATCGAGTGCCCGCTTCCGCGGCAGGGTCTCCCCGCGCAGGTGCGCCCTTAGGGTAACATTGGATATGATGTCTAGCCACGGCACTAACAGATCGCTCTGCGCCAACACCTTCGCCAAGTCCTGCAAACAGACGCAGGATGCTAGACTTCCCCACCCCAGAGGGTCCGAGCAGGCAGGTCCAGCACGCGCCCGGCGCCTTGAGCGTGACCGGACTGAAGACGGTATGTCTTCGATCCGAGCGGCCCTCAAAAGGTGCAAGGACGGTGCTGTTGTCATGTAGACAGACCCATGCCCAGAAGTCAGCCTCCAGCGGCGTCGCTGTGCGGTACCGAACACAAAAGCGTGGCCAGCGCGAGCTTGTTCGAGGCGCCTCTCCCACGCGGCGAGCAACAGCCGCGTCGATCAGCGCACCTACTTCGCGGCACGTGCGCTGGTAGCTCTCCCCTATGTAGGTGGCGATCCAGTTGGAATAGGGCGTCTCGTCCACCTTTGCCGCCAGACAAGAGCCGATTTCGCCATAGGCCAGCACGCAAGGAGCAATGCCGCCATCAGGTCGAGGAAGTCGCCTGTGTGGCCAGCATCCAGCCCGTAGCGTGTATAGGCGATGGTCTGCAACGCCTCCTCGGCGCGAAGAGATCGGCCTCGGAAATTCCCTCGGTCAAGCAGGTCTTGATGTGCAGGCTCATTTCATCGTTGATCAGCGCGTGGACCGTGGCTGCGCAGGTACGCACCTCCTCAAGCGTTTCCGCCTGCGTGACGGCCAACGCCCATGCACGAGAGAAGTGAACAAGGAAGACGTAGTCCTGCACGAGGCAATTCAGGAAAGCCTCGCGTGGCAGCGTTGCATCCCGCATCCCTTCGACGAAGGCATGCCGAGTGAAATCCTGCCCAGTCTTGCCTGCGGCTTCGCGCCAGAGGGGGAAGGTTGACCGTAGCTCATTGCCGTCCCAGCTCAAGCGCCAGCTCGGAAGCGGGGCGCGTCCCTTCGACCAATCCCGCCTCCCGGAGGAAGGCCTCGAACCGCGCCTAGCAGCCCTCGTCCAGCGCCTCCGGGCGCAGAGCAAAGCGCGGGGTCGTGTCGGCCGAAGCCTTCTCGTTCAGCTCGTCCTGCAACTCGATCGACGTGGCCGAAAAGATCTCCCGGCTTTCCTGCGGATGGTTGATAATGAACTGCGTAGCCTTCTCAGTCGCGGCAAGGAAGCGGCGGATCATGCCCTTTTCCATCGTTGCGGGGTTGGCGACATAGATCAGTTCGTCATAGGCAGGAAGGCCCTCCTCTTCGAGATAGAAACACCTGCCGTCGACGCTTTCGATCTCCACCTGGTTGAACTCAAAATTTCGAAATGCTCCGATCACTGCGTCGGCCTGCTCTGACATGAGCGCCGGCGAGAGCGACCAGTTCACATTGACCAAGTCAATGTCCTCCATTGTCAGACCGTTGTTCTCGAGAATGGAGGACAGGAGGGCCTCCTCGACACCCGCGACCGAAAAGCCGACCTTCCACCCCCGCAAGTCTGCAACCTCCTTCACGGGGCGGTCCTCGAGGACCAGCAGACAGCTGGGCGGGGTCGCGACTAAAGTGCCCACGCGAACCAGTGGCATCCCTTTAGCGACCTGCAAGTGCAGCTGAGGCTGATACGAGATCGGCGCGCTCGGCGGTGGCCATCTTAGGCGGATCGGCGGGGTCGGCGGGCGCACTTACCTCAACCTCAAGGCCCTGCTGCTCGAATTAGCCCTTTTCCTGTGCGACAGTAATGGGCCCATGATCAAGGTTCACGAACCAGTCGAGCATCAGGGTCAGCTGGTCCTGCGCGGCAGCGGGCGTCGTGGTCACTAGCGCGAGTGCGGTCAGTTTGGCGTTCAAGGGGTTTCTCCGGTTGGGTCGCCGAGGGCGACAAGATAAATCTCTCCGTCCCAGACCGCTGCGGACCGCGCGGCCGCCTGCCAGGATCGCAGGACCGAGCGGCAGCAAAGCACGGCGCGATGGCCGGAACTGGGGGTGGGGCCATGTGCTCCGAAGGCCGTCACCGGAAGGCGTTGGCCTCTGGGGCGCATCAGGAGGGCCTCCTCCTCGGCCCGAAGGTCCACAAGAAAATCGGCGTTGGCGATCTCTGAAGGGGCAAGAAAGCGGGGCTGACTTGCAGGCTCGGGCGCCCCATTGAAGCAAAATGATCCGAAGCGGAAATTTCGACCGTCAAAGGTGACGAGGCGGCCACCGGGCGAAGAGTCGATGTCAGCCAGCAGCGCAATGCCCATCTGCGCCTGAAGCGCCCCCACGACGCCTACGGTCGTTCCCAGAACCCTCTCCGCCGCGCAGGAGCCTAGTCGCTGCGGCAAGTCCGGAGAGACGACCTGCGGGCTCGCCGCGCCGCCGCAAAAGGCTCCAATATAACTGTGTAGCCCAATCATAGAGGCACTGACCAGCGGCAGGCCGGCGTCGCAACAGACGTCAAAAGAACGTGGCTGACCGCAAACGCGTCGGCACAGTCCAAGACCACGTCAGCGCCCTCGCAAAGCGTGCTGGCGTTGGCAGGGTCAAGGGCCGCAACCACCCGGTCTACGCAGCTCTCGCAAATGAATGCGGCGATCTGGGCGGCGGCGGCCCCTGCCTTGGCTGTGCCGATATCGGCTATGCAGAACAGCGTCTGGCGGTGCAGGTTGAAGGCTGCCCTACGGTCGGGATCGATAAGTCTGATGCGGCCGACTCCCGCCCCTCCCAGATACTGCAGCACCGACGCTGCGAGCCCACCCGTGCCCACGACCAGCACATTTGCCGTCCGCAAGCGGATCTGTCCCCCTTGGCAAGCGCAGGCCCGGCGATCTGGCATGTATAGCGGTTCATCCGGACGCCTCGATCCATTGGCGTACCCGGGCGTCGGGATCCGCGTTTAGGGTAATGTCGGTAACAATGTCGGCTCCCGCCGCAAAGGCTCCTGCCGCCCGCTCGACGCTCATCCCGCCAATGGCGACGAGGGGCAGGTCGTCCATCAGCCGCTTCCATTTGGTACACGCTCGAGGCCCTGCTGCTCCTATCTTATCTTCTTCAGGATGGTGGGGTAGACAGGACAGAGCGCCATGTAATCAGGCGACAGCGCAAGGGCCCGATCTTGCTCTGCATGATCATGAGTGCTGATCCCCAGTCTCAGGCCCGCCCTGCGGATGGCATATGGGTCGGCTGTGTTGAGGTCCTCCTGCCCCAGATGCCAGTCGCAGCCCTCCTTGATGGCATTGCGCCAGTGGTCGTTGACCACCAGTACGGCTCCATGCGCCGTGAAAGGGCCTGCACCCGCGCCACAATCTTCGGCAGATCGGTCTCGGCAACGTCCTTTACCCGGGGATGAACCAGTTTCACGCCCAAGAGCAGGACACATTCCAGCCAGCACAGCCCATCGAAGATCGGATAAAGGCGATCGAGGCTCATTCTAGAAAAGCCCTCCCGACCACCGGCGTTGACGGCGCCGCCATGTCGTGCGGATCAATCGGATCAGCCTCATAGGCCAGGCGCCCGGCTTCGAGCGCTCGAGCAAAGCCTTCTGCCATCGCGTCCAGATCGCCCATCTTCACAACAGCCGTGTTTAGGAGCACTGCGTCGTAGCCAATTTCGATCGCCGTCGCCACTTGGCTGGGGAGGCCGAGCTGGCGTCGACACCTATCAGTACGTCGGAAAACTGTGCCCTGAGCGTGCGTAGCCCATAGATGTTGGTCACTCCCAGCCCTTTGCCAATCGGGGCTCCCCACGGCATCAGCACCCGCCAATCGGCGGACAGGAAGTGGTCCGGCACCACCACGACCTCAGTCGTACACCGAAACACTTGGCAGCCGCCTTCGGTGAGGATGCGCGACGCCTCCACTAGGCCGAACGGGTGGGGCTGGAGCGAATCGGCATGATCGATTACTTTGAGCTTGATCTAAGGCTTGTAGAAGAGTTCGCGTGCCATCTGCGCTGTCGTGACAGCCTTGCGCACTGAATAACAACCGGCAGTATCGGGCGGCACCTTTACGACGAGGTTCCCTACCAAATTCTAGAAAGCCGCGCCCGCGCATTCACCGCCGGACTCGCGGCGGACAGAAACGGTTGCAATGCCCCCCGGAGCGGCGGAACGTCTCCGCCAACGTGGCGGGTGAAGGATACTGCGCCGTCCCGAGCATCAGGCGCGAAGCACTCTCGGTTCCGTAAACCGCATCTCAACATCTCTGCCGTGGGGTAACGATCCTGATCCGGTCGCCACGAGCCAGCCTGGTTCCTCCACGCGCCGCAGCCGGCACGAAGCTTTCGTTCAAGACGGTCGCGACCTTAGCGTCGCCGTAGCAGAGCTCGTCGAAAGCCGTAGCGGGCGTCTCCGCCCGCACTTCGGTCTCCGTGCCGTTAACTATGATTTTCATCCATCAGCTCCGGTTTGCTGCCGTCGCAGGCTGTTTCTACCGCCGTCCGTGCCAACGTGGACGCCAGAAACAAGCCGTGGCGAAAGAGGCTGTTTACGTAGATCGTGTCGCCGAGCCTGCGCAGGTGGGGCAGGTTGTCGG
>NZ_JBKGUN010000113.1:0-5739 GCF_046462195.1 Paracoccus sp. (in: a-proteobacteria)
TGCTGCTCTGCCACCTGAACCAAGGAAGTCGCCACGCCCCGTGCCTTGTAGCGAGGGTGGACGAACATCATGTCGAGATGCCCGTCCGCTTCAAGATCAGTGAAACCGGCCACAGAACCTTGGATCTCGGCCACCCATGTCGGCCGACTCAAGCGGCGCAGGTGCCACGCCTCGCGATCCACCTGCGCCCAGGCATCCACTTGAGCCTGCGTATAATCCGCACGTGCAGTCTGCAGGATCGCCGCCTGGAAGGCGTCAATAACTGCGTCAAGGTCAGCAGGCTTGTAGTTACGGACGACCAACATGGCGTTCCTCCATTCATTCCCTATCGGATTCCGATCGCTCTGGGGCAGGCAGAGCCTGACGGCGCACTCCCAGTCAACTCAGATCTTCGACTAGGATGAACCGCTCCAGATAGTCATCATATCTTTCGAGAAGCCGCCGTTCCGCGCAAAGTACCTGCAGTGGTTCGCACGCCAGCCCTCGAGGCTCGCATCCTCACCCTCGGCCAAAGCCATTTCTTCGGTGACCTCATCGAACCGGCACTGGATCGATTCCGCTGTGTCGTTGATGAGGGCCGGCATGTCGTCCCAGCGGAGGACGATGTAGCGCCGCCCCGCTGACGCCATCGGTTTGACGCCCAGGTATCACGCAGCGCGCCGCAGGTTTCTGTCTTTCGCACAAGCGACAGAAGAGTATCGCTTAATGGCGAGTGTCGCCGAACTTGAAGGCAACAGCGGTGGGAAAGCGCTCTCCGAGCACCTCTAGATTGGGCGACATGAGCTTTCTCTTTCAGAAAATGCGCTTTGGCCCTTGAGAAGCCGACTTGACGGTCTCGTAATATGCCCCTTCTGGCCGACCTCATGCTAGCACACCTTTCAACGGAGCTCGTGGTAGCGTATGACAGGCGGCTGCACCGGCGGCAGGCCAATGTCGCGCCGCATATGAGCGGTGAAGTGGCAGGGGTCGGGCACCCGCGAATGCCGACGCCGACGCAACAGCAGTCCTCCTATCATGACCCAGATGGCAGCCGCCTTGCCATGACCGGTCATGAGGCGGTGGAGTTCACGGGGCAGCTCGCTCGCCGGCGGGTGGGTGCGCGTGTGACCGCCCAGCAGATCCGCAGGCGCATGCGGAGCAGGCTGCGGCGTCACGACGTTGCCCCTCCAGGTTTCGCCATGTCGAACAGGCGCAGGGCGGCGTGCTGCAGCAGCATGATTGTCTTGCCATCCCGTATGGCGCCTTCGTCGATCATCGCGATCGCCTTGTCGATCGTCAGTTCGAAATGAGCGATGTCCTCGCCTTCCTCGGCATTGCCGCCGCCCTCGGCCACCCGATCCGAAGGGGCATAGCTCGCGACGAAGAAGTGAAGCCGCTCCGTGACCGAGCCGGGGCTCATGAAAGCGTCAAAGATCTGCCGGACGTTCCGCACGCGGTAGCCAATCTCTTCCTCCAACTCGGTGCGGATACGATCTTCGGGACTTGCACTGTCCAGAAGTCCGGCCGGAACCTCGACCAGCAGGTCGTCGTGCCCATTGACGAAGGCAGGATAGCGGAACTGCCGCGTCAACAGGACGGTCCGACGCTGAAGATCGTATAGCAGGATCGCAGCGCCGTTGCCGCGGTCATAGGTCTCGCGGCTCTGCATCTGCCAAGAGCCGTCGGCACGTTGAAAGCGGAACGTCGTCTTCTTCAGCACATACCAGTCATCAGAAAGCGTCACGACGTTCTCGACCTGAACTCGTTCACAAACACTCATGTCGCACCCTCAGTAGTGATTCTGCACGTTCTTGCACGAAATCATAAATCGTGCAATAATGTGTATAGGTAAGGAGACTGCGTTGCTGACGACGGAACGAAAGAACATGATCCTGCTCACGCTTCAGCGCGAGGGCAGAGTGGTTGCCAAGGAACTCAGCCAGCAACTTCAGCTGTCCGAGGACACCATCCGGCGTGATCTGCGCGAGCTTGCAGGCGAGGGCCTGTTGCAGCGCGTTCACGGAGGCGCCTTGCCGGCCTCGCCCGCACTCGCCTCCCTGAGCAGCCGACGAGAAATGTCGGGGGACGACAAGCTGGCGATTGCCCGCACCGCGAGCCGGATGGTGAAGAACGGACAGACGGTTTTTCTGGACGGTGGAACGTCCACCGTTGCTGTGGCCCGAGCGCTTCCAGAGGACCTCAAGGCAACCGTGGTCACGCACAGTCCGGACATCGTGCTTGCCCTGCTTGACAAGCCGTCGATCGAGATCGAACTGATCGGGGGCCGCATCTACAAGCACTCGAACGTGTCCGTCGGTGCTGTCGCCATGGAGGCTATCCACCAGGTCCACGTCGACGTCTACTTCATGGGCGTCACCGGTATCCATGTCGACTATGGCCTGACCACCGGCGACCGCGAGGAGGCGGCCATCAAGCGCGCCATCTGCCGGCAAGCAGGCGAAACGGTCGTCCTCGCCTCACAAGAGAAACTGGGTGCGGTTTCTGCCTATGATGTCGTTGCCCTCAGCGAGATCGGGTGCCTCGTCATGGAGAAGGCGAAGACGTCGGACGAGGTTCAACGACTTAGGAAACAAGGCGTCACAATTGTTGTGGCCTGACGGAAGCAGCAGCCGCGTATGAATGATGCTCAACCGAAAATCATCGGAGATCTGCGCTACCTGCTGGCTTCTACCAACGTCTCTACAGACTCGACCCTTGATCTTCGCGCGTCTCGCCGCCGGACTTGACAGGCCAATGGGCGGCCTTGTATCAGCGCCGCAAGGTTCCGAGCACCTGCCGCCTGCTGACGAAAGTCACGGTGAAGCTCGGCGGTTGACGATCCTCACCCTCGAAGCGTTTCGTTGGTGGGCAATGCAGGCACCCATCGAAATCGGAACGTCGGAGGAGTGAGCGATGCCGGTCGGCAACTCATGCGACAATCGTTTTCTCAGCGCGCCTGTTGGGCGGCTGTTCGTCGTCAACGCCCTTCCAACCATGCTCGTCATGACGATGAGCGGGTTGCTGAACGTCGTCGATGCGATGTTTCTCGGCCACTTCGTTGGCGCCGATGCCTTGACCGCCGTCAGTCTGGTCTTCCCGGCGGTGATGGTTGTCATCGCCTTGTCCACGCTGGTCAGCGGCGGCATGTCCAGCTTGCTCGCACGCCATCTGGGCGCGGGTCAGGGCGAGGCGGCCACTGCCGTCTTCGCTCGTGCGCATGGGCTGTCGCTGTTCATCTCATTGCTGCTGATCGCCAGCCACGTGCTCTTCGGACCCCTCCTCATCAGGCAGATCGCCGGCAGTGCGGACGACGCGGGGCGCATGGCGCAGACCTACCTCATGATCATGGTCATTTCATCGCCCGTCCAGTTCCTTCTGGGGGTTCACGCCGACACCTGGCGCAACGAAGGCCGGATGGCGCTGGTCGCACTCCTCTCGGCGCTGGTGACGCTTGCCAATGTCGGGCTTAACTATGTGCTGATCGTGATGCTTGATCTGGGCGTTGCGGGATCGGCTTGGGGAACGGCACTGGCGCAGGGCGTCGGTTTGGGGATCCTTGTCTGGCTGCGGGCATACCTGCCAAGTGCAGTTCCGCTTAGCGGGTTGCTACGGCACCGTTGGAGCGGCAACTGGTCAGCAATGGTTGCGCTTGGGGCGCCACTCAGTCTTGGGTATGTCGGCATCGCCGTGGTCGCCGCGACACTGATTACGGCGCTGCGGATGATGGCAACGCCGGATTATGCCGCGGTCGTGGCCGCCCACGGCATCGTCACGCGGATTTTGGGCCTGACCTATCTGCCGCTGATGGCCATGGCACTTGCGACGCAGAGCATCGTCGGAAACAACTGCGGGGCAGGTCTGCACCAACGGGCAGACGCCGCACTGCGCCTCGCCCTCGGCGTCTCGCTGATCTACTGCGGCCTGGTCGAACTGATGTTCCAGGCGGCCAGCGACCATATCGGCGCCAGCTTCTCCGGCGAGCCGGATGTCGTGAGCCATGTTGCGGCAATCCTGCGCCCGATGCTGGCGGTCTACCTCTTCACCGGGCCGGTGCTGATTCTGGCCCTGTACTTCCAGGCGATCGGCAAGCCGGGTCGAGCCGCGGTACTGACCCTGTGCAAGCCGTTCGTTCTGTGTCCGGCATTGATCCTGGCTTTGGCCGCCACGCGGGGCAGCACAGCCATCCGGTTTGCTTTTCCGCTCGCCGATAGCCTGATGGCGCTGATAGGAGGAACAATGCTCGCTCTGCTCTGGAAGAGCCGAGCGACGTGGCCCGCCGACGCAGGAAGGGGGACGGCATGACGTTGTACACGGTCTCGGACGCCAAGTCGCGGGCAAGGGCCTTGAGGGCGGAATGCGCTGCGGCGGGCGTACCCGTCAGCCATGCACAAGCGTTGGAGATGGTGGCGAAAAAAGCCGGCGCGCGAGATTGGAACACGCTCCACGCCCGGCTGGTGAAGCAAGAAGAGCCGTTGCACCTGCATGATGCAGTCAGAGGGCACTACTTGGGCCAAGCCTTTACCGGCAAGATAACAGTGCTGACCGTGCGGGATAACGGGTTTGATGTCACCATCCGGCTTGACCGCCCGGTCGACACCGTTCGCTTCGACAGCTTTACCAACCTCCGCCGCCAGATCCGCGGCACCATTGGCCTCCATGGCCGCAGCGCCGCCCTGACGTCTGACGATGTCCCGCAGCTGATCGTCGAAAAAATCCAGCTGCAACGGTCGGGATGAGGGGCGGTTACATTATCGACGCCCCGCATAGCATACCTCAAGGCGCCGTTGCTGACTGGCAGCTTTGCGGCATGAAGCGGTCATTTGCTGCCTGAAAAAATGTCGGCTGCAGTTCTAATGCAGTCATCAACGCTGACGCCAATGCGCTGGCACATCCCAAGCCCGCCGCGCGATTTCGGCTTTCACCTGATCCCGTGTAAGACCGATGTCCCGCAACTGACTGTCACTGAGCCGAGACAGATCGATACGGCTTTGCCGAACATCGAACATGGTCAGCAGACGTTCCAGCCAGTCAGGGCGGGGTATGATCCCTTGGCCCGTGACCACACGAAGAAGGGCGCTTGATCTGTTACGCATAGTTCATCTCCCATGATAAAATAATATCAATTTTAAAGATGATATTCTCGGTAATCATCTTCATGATTGATGAATGAGAGATTTTGCGCTAATCGTAAAATGAATGATTTTGATGCCTGTCATCATCGAGATTGAGGGAAGCGAATGCGCAATCTTGACATAGCCACGCTGCGATCATTGCAAGCGGTGGCGGAATACGGCGCTGTCACCCGCGCGGCTGAATCTCTCAATATGACGCAGAGCGCGCTATCGATGCAGATGAAGCGTTTGGAGGATCTTTTCGGACGTCCGATGCTGGAAAAGGCTGGGCGAGGGGTTGTTCTGAGCGAGTTCGCGCAGGACGTGCTGGGAGAAAGCCGCAAGCTTGTGGCACAGAACGATGCCATTCTTGCCCGCTTCACTGGCGAACGGCCTCAGATGCGCCTACGCATAGGATTGACCAGCGACTGGCTTTTCACAAAAGTGGCTGAGGCCGTGCGGGTCTTTCGCCTGGACCATCCTCGCACCGAGATGATCATCAATGACGGGCGCAGCAAGGACCTTCGCGCTCAGATGAAACAGGGCGAGCATGATGTGATCCTGACCACCGAGTTCGATGCGCCGCCTGGTGCCATTCATCTCGCAAAGGTCGATCTGGCCTGGTTTGGTGCCATTGGCGGAGAAGCGT
>NZ_JBKGUN010000114.1:0-3918 GCF_046462195.1 Paracoccus sp. (in: a-proteobacteria)
CGACCGCAGGTGGCTTGGTAGCCTTCCCCACTCCCATCCCGGTAGACGGCTTTCCTCTGCACCTGGCTTGGCATCGCCGCCGTGCCAAGGACCTCGCTCTGCGTCATGTTGCAGCAATGCTGGCTGCGTTGCTGAGGTAATTTTCGATAGCTCCCAAACGGAACAACCGAAAGATGCTGCGGCTGCTTGAATGACCGCAATGGGCTTAAGCTGTGTGGAAACTCCAGCGCATGCCGGCATCCAAGGGCATTGGACGCGAAGACCTGGCTTGCGTTTAGCGAAGTGCAGAGAGACCACTATGAGCGGCGCTTTTCACGCCTTCAGAGCGTTCTTCAACCCGTGGATCCCGATCAGCGCGACCATTCGCTTGATGGTATCCGTCCGGCGTGACTGCCGTTGATTTTCAGGCTTTCTGCCAGTTCCAGGGCAGGAGTTCGTCGATGCGATTGATCTTGTGATCGGCGATGTGGGTAAGCACCCAGGTCAGCCATGCCTCGGGGTCGACACCGTTCATCCGGCAGGTTTCGATGAGCGTGTAGGCAATGGCTGCGGCCTTGCCGCCGCCTTCTGAACCCATGAAGAGATAGTTTTTTCTTCCGAGAGTCACGGGCCTGATCGACCGCTCGCAAATGTTGTTATCCAGCTCCAGCTGGCCGTTTTCGAGATAGGCACGGGCTTTTGGCATGCGGCCAAGCGCGTAACGAATGGCTTCCGCCAGCTTGGTCTTGCCCGATATTTTCGGCAGTTGCAGCGCCAGCCAGGTTTCCAGCTCATCAAAGAGGGGCTTTGCCCGCGCCTGTCTCAGAGTGACGCGCTCTTCTGGCGTCTTGTATCGCGCTTCCTTTTCGACGGCATAGAGCCGGGCAATCCGTTCGATGGTTTCCCTGGCAATGGCCGATCCCTCGCGTTCATAGGCATCCACGAACTTGCGGCGGACGTGGACCATGCAGGCCTGCTCGCTGGCCAGGCCTGGGCCGAACAGTCCGTTGAAGCCGGTGAACCCGTCTGCATGCACGATGCCCGTGTAGCCCTTGATGTGGGTCGCGGGGTGGGCACCCTTGCGGTCCGTGCTGAACTGATACCAGGCACAGGGAGGCGTCTGCCCGCACCAGGGCCGTTCGTCGCGAACATAGCTCCACAGCCGTGCGGTGTGGGCCTTTCCGGTCTTGCCCGACCTCTGCATCTTGACCGGCGTGTCATCGGCAAACAAAGCCGGACCTGCGCGCACCAGCTTGCCGATGTGATCGGCCAGCGGCTCAAGCAAGGCGGTCGAGCGGCCGACCCAGTCGGTCAGCGTCGAACGATGCAGATCGATCTTCTCGCGGGCGTAGATCTCGGACTGCCTGTAGAGCGGAAGATGGTCGCAATACTTGCCAACCAGCACATGCGCCAGCAGACCGGGACCCGCACGACCCCTGTTGATGGGACGGCTCGGCAACGGGGCTTGCGCAAAGCGCTCACAACAGGAGCAGGCCGTGCGCGGGCGAATGATCTCGCGGACGACAAAGCGCCCGGGAATGTATTCAAGCTCCTGTGTCACGTCCTGGCCAAGCACGCGCAGGGCTCCACCGCATGAGGCGCATGCCTCACCTGGCGACAGCAGTTCGGCGTGTCGTTCCAGATGATCGGGCAACGGCGCTCGACTGTGCTGGCGTTTCCGCCGCTTGTCGCCGTCGGCCCCTTCATCCTGGGCGGTTTCATCCTGCTGGGCCAAAGCCGCTGCCGCGATCTCCTTGTCCTCCTGCAGGTCAAAGGCCAGTTGCTGGAGGCTTTCGGATTTCGACCCGAAACGCGCTTTGCGATGGCCCGCGAGCTGTCCCTGCAGATCTTCGATCTTCAGCGTCAGCGCCTTGATTTCCTCGCCCATCAGCGTGACCAAGCCCTTCAGGTCTTGGGGGTCGTCAGGAAGGGGATCAAGGCTTTCCAACATGCCAAAATCATACCCGGCATATCGCCCCAAAGAAACGATAAACCTCTGTAATGGCGTGTATTGATAGCCTATCCGGTCTGCATGGGGCGCCATGTCTTTTGGGGCATTCGCCAGTCGATCCCTTCCACGAGCATGGAGAGCTGAGCGGGGCTGAGACTGACTTTCCCTTCCTTGGCGGCAGGCCAAACGAAGCGTCCACGCTCGAGGCGCTTCAGAAAGAGACATCCGCCCTGCGAATCCCACCAAATGATCTTCAAAAGATCGCCCCGGCGCCCGCGAAATACGAACAGATGACCGGAATAGGGATCCTCCTCCAAAACCTTCTCGGCCTGCGCCGCCAGGGTGTTGAACCCCCGCCGCATGTCCGTGACGCCGGCCGCCAACCAGATGCGCGTGTTGCTCGGCACCGGGATCATGACAGCAGCCCCTGAACCAGCCCCAGAACCGCCGCCAGGCTCGTCGGGCCTTCCACAAGGATCCGCCGGCCGTCGGAAAGTGTAATGTCGACGCGCTGCGCGAGCGGCTGAGCATCCGCCGATCGGTGTGTCCCAGCGACACCATTCGTCGGATGTGAGGCGGTGGCCGAAGCGGAGATTTCCACCGGCAGGAAGAGAGTGCCATCCTCGACAGCGTTACAGGACTTGGAGCCCGCGGGAGAAAAACGCGGGTCCCGCAGCCAGGTGAAAAGCAGGTTCGAGTTCATCGAATAACGCCGCGCCACCTGTGCAACGGATACGCCGGACGCCCGTGTCTGCATGCAGATCGAGCGTTTCTCCTCATCAGACCAGAACCGCTTCTTCTGCCCCTTCGTGCCCGCCATCGAGTGCCTCAAGATGTCCACTATTGATCATGGACATTATCAGCCGCCGGCTTTCACCGTCAGGGCAGGCACACCGGACGGATACGCTTGATGTTGTAGGCGAGGACGTTCAGCGCGATCTCCGTTTTCACGTTCCTCAGCCGTCGGGTCAGAAAGTGGGACGTGCCCATCCACGCCTTGATGGTGCCAAACGGGTGCTCGACCGTGCCTCGGCGGATTGTCATCGGTTCGGTCGGCCCGATCAGCCTCGCCCGCGCCGCCTCGACCAGATGCTCGTGCGCCCACCGCGTGATCCGGCGCTCCTTGCCGGTCGTGCATCGCGACTTCATCAGGCACGTGCCGCACTCGCGGGTCCAGTAGCGACGGAGTTCCAAGCCGTCTTCCTCGGTTGTGTAGCGATACGGTAGTGCTTCCCCTGCGGGACAATGATAGATATCCGCATCGGCCTCATAGGCGAAGTCCGCCTTCTCATACATGCCCTTGAGGCGGTTGCCCGACGTCTCGGGGCGCGGGATTGTCGTGGTGATGCCAGCCTCATGGCAGGCAGGATCTGCCGCCCGCTGAAGTAGCCCTTGTCGGCCAGCACATGCATCTCGTCGCGACGGAGCGCATCCTTGGCCGCCCTGGCCATCGGCACCAGAAGATCACGGTCATGACCCTGGTTGGTGACTTCATGCGCGACGATCAGGTGGGTTTCGGTGTCGACGGCGGTCTGGACATTGTAGCCGACCATTCCGCTGTTCCGGGCGCTGGTCGCCATGGCGCGGGCATCGGGGTCCGTCAGCGATATCTGCCCATCCGGCGCATCGGCCAAGGCCCGGCCCATGGCTTGCAGGTGTTGGATATGCTGCCGGACACGCCCGTAACGCTTGGCCAGATGCGCGACCTTCTCGGCCCGAACCTCGCCCTCCTCCTGTCGATCGACCCGCACCATCTCCGCGATGTAGCGCTCGACGTCCGCCTCCAGGTGGGCGATGCGGCTGGCGATCTTGCCCTTGGTAAAGTTGCGATCCCGGCTGTTGACGGCCCGGAACTTGCTCCCGTCGATGGCAACGCAGGAGCCCTTCAGCACGCCGAGCCGGCGGCACAGCTCCACAAACTGAGCGCAGCTGCGGCGGATGCCAGGGCCGTTGTCGCGTCGGAAGTCGGCGATGGTCTTGTGATCCGG
>NZ_JBKGUN010000115.1:0-31441 GCF_046462195.1 Paracoccus sp. (in: a-proteobacteria)
GAGCGAGCGGCGATCTGACGATCGAAGGTCCCATCCACCTGACACGTCCCGGCGCGGCCGACCCGGATGCCGAGGCCATCCTGATCGCAGACAGCGCCCAGTTGGACCGCGAATTGCAGAACGGCATCATCCAAGGCGCCCGTCTGGTCCTGGCGCGCGAACTGCAGCTGGCCGCCACCCGGCTGGAGCGGCGCGAGGATGGCCGCATCAGCGAACTGACGCAGGTGGTGGCCTCATCCTGCCAGATATGTGCGAATGACCCCAGCCCCTTGTGGGAAATCCGCGCCCGTCGCATCACCCATGACGCCGAAACGCGTCTGATCACCTTTGACCACCCGCAGTTCCGTGCCTTTGGCGTGCCGTTGGCCTATGCGCCCTTCACCATCACGGCCCCCGATCCGACGGTCGAGCGCAGGACCGGCTTTCTGCGCCCCGAGATCCGCACGACCTCGGGCCTGGGCTTCGGGGTCAAGCTGCCCTGGTTCCGGACCTTGGGGGATCATGCCGACGTGACGCTGACCCCCTACCTGTCGCTGGATCGCACGCGCACGCTCGAAGTCCGCTATCGCCAGGCTTTCGGGAACGGCGCAACCGAGTGGAACGGGGCGATCAGCCGTGACGACCTGCGCCCTGACGAGACGCGCGGCTATGTCTTTGGTGTCGGGCGCTTTGACCTGCCGCGCGGCTATCGGCTGGGGGTGCAGGTTCAGGCGGCCTCGGACCGGGCCTATCTGCTGGACTATGACGTGACCGATGCCGACCGGTTGTGGAGCGGGGTGACGCTGGAACGGGTGCGCCGCGACAAGCTGGTCTGGGGCCGGGTCGGCAACTATCATTCGCTGCGCGAGGACGAGGACAACGCGACCTCGCCCGCGCAGGTGGCCGACTTGATCTGGATGCGCCGCCTGACGCCGTCTCTGGTCGGGGGCGAGGCGCTGCTGGAATGGTCTGCCCATGCGCATCGCCGTCCGTCGGACGAGAATATCGCGGGTCGGGACATGGCCCGTGCCTCGCTGGGGCTGGACTGGCGCCGCAGCCAGATCCTGCCGGGCGGACTGGTCGGCGCGGCGCTGGCCGGGCTGGACGCCGATCTGTACCGCATCGGGCAGGACGACCGTTACGATGATATCGTGACGCGCGTGGACCCGCAGGTGGGGGTGGAGCTTCGCTGGCCGCTGGCCAGCAGCCGCGGCAGCGCGACCCATATGGTCGAGCCGGTTGTCCAAGTCCTTTATTCCCCGCGGGGGCAGGATGAGGACATTCCCAACGAGGACAGCCGCCTGATCGAGTTCGATGAAGGCAACCTGTTCTCCGGCAACCGCTTTCCCGGCCATGACCTGCGGGAAACGGGCCTGCGCGGCAATATCGGCGTGACATGGACGCGGCTTGATCCGGCGGGCTGGTCCCTCGGCCTGACCGGCGGGCGGGTTCTTCGGGCGCGACAGGCCGAGAGCGTCGCCTCGACATCGCCGTTCGGCGGGCGCAGCTCGGACTGGCTGCTGGCGGCTCATTACGACAGCGGCACCGGCCTGGCCATCGCCAACCGCGCGCTGTTCGATGACAGCTTCGGCATCTCGCGCAACGAAACGCGGCTGGGATGGCTGCGGTCCGATCTGCAGGTGTCGGCCGGTTATCTCTGGATTGATCGCGACGAGGGCGAAGGCCGGGCCGAGGATGCAAGCGAACTGGCGGCAAGCGTCGGCTGGCAGATCACCAACGGATGGTGGGGCACCGCTGAAACGCGCTATGACTTTTCGGCTGACCGGGCCCAGCGCGCGGCGCTGCAGGTGGCGTATCGCAACGAATGCGTCACCGTCGAGACCGGATTGTCGCGGCGCTTCACCAGCTCGGACCTGGTGCGTCCGGAAACAAGCTTTGACCTGTCGGTGCGCCTGGGCGGCTTTGGGCGACAAGAAGACGGTCCGGGCACGGTGGCGCGGCGCAACTGCATGCGCTAGTCTGCGCACAAGAACGAGGATGAGGGCAACAGATGCGGCATTTCCTTTCAGGTATCGCTGTGGCGGCGGTGATGGCCATGGGCGCCGTCGGTCCGGCAACGGCGCAGAACCTGTTCGCGCCGGTCGTTTACGTCAACAACAGCGCCGTCACCGGGTACGAGGTCGACCAGCGCCAGCGCTTCATGCAGATCATCGGCACGCCCAATGTCAGCGCACAGGCGGCCCAGGATGCGCTGATCGATGACCGTCTGCGCGTGCAGGCCGCCGCCGAGCTGGGTGTCGAGATCACGCCGGAAGGACTGCAGGCGGGGCTGGAGGAATTTGCGGGGCGGGCCGGTTTGGACGCGGCAGCGTTCACCGCCCAGCTGGAACGTGGCGGGGTCGAGGCGGGCGTGTTCCGCGATTTCGTCGAGGCGGGCACTGTCTGGCGCGAGGTCGTGCGCGCGCGTCTTTTGCCGCAGATCTCGGTTTCCGACGCCGAAGTCGACCAGGAACTGCGGCGCATCATCGAAACGCCGATCATCGACCGCGTGCTGCTGTCCGAACTGATCATCCCGGCCCCCCCGGGACAGGAGGCCCAGGCACTGGCGCTGGCAGAACGGATCTCTGCCTCGCGACCGACCGAGGCCCAGTTCGCCGAGGCTGCTCGCACCTATTCCGCCGTGCCCTCGGCCGAAGCGGGTGGACGGCTCGCATTGATCGCGCTGGACAACCTGCCGCCCTCGCTGCGCCCCATCGTGACGGCGCTGCAGCCGGGGCAGACCACGCAGCCCCTGCCGGTCGAAGGCGCAGTGGTCCTGTTCCACCTGCGCGATGCGCAAGGCACGCTGCGCCCCGGTGCGCGCGAACAGGTGCTGGAGTACCTGACTCTGCGCCTGGCCTCGGCTGCGGACGCCGCAGCACTGGCGGCCCGGGCGCGGGGCTGCGACGACCTGTATGTGCAGGCAGGTCCCGAGGCCGCGCCGCAGGTCCGGCGTCAGACCCTGTCGCAAGGCGCAATCCCGACGCAGATCGCGGCCCGTCTGGCATCGTTGGACCCGGGCGAGGGTGGCGTTGTCCCGGCAGGCACCGGCGCCGATCTGGTGATGCTGTGCTCGCGCCAGCCTGCCCTGGCCGCCCGTGCCGAGGTTGCAACCACGGCCCTGCCCGAGGACGGGGTCGAGGCGGCGGTTCCACGGGCCCAGCCGGGCGGCATTCCCGAACGCCAGCAGGTCCGTGACCAGTTGTTCAACCGCAAGATCAATTCGGCTGCCGAGGGTCTTCTGGCCGATCTGCGCGCTGATGCCGTGATCCGGCGGCCCTGATGGCGCGTGTCCTTCTGACCTGCGGAGAACCTGCGGGCATCGGCCCGGAGCTGGCCCCGCTTGCGTTGCAGTCGGGTGTGGACATGGTCTGGATGGGTGATCCGCGCCATCTGCCCGAAGGCGCCGCCTGGACCGAGGTGCAGGCCCCATCGGACCCCGTCCCCCCCGGACATCTTCCGGTCCTGCGCCATGACTTTGCAAGCCCTGCGACGCCCGGCCGTTCCGATCCTGCCCATGCGGCGGACGTGATCGCGGTAATCGCCCGTGCCGTGCGCCTTGCAATGGACGGACAGGTTTCGGCCATCACGACTGCGCCGATCAACAAGCAGGCGCTGAAAGAAGGCGCGGGTTTTGCCTTTCCAGGCCATACCGAATATCTGGCGCATCTGGCGGGCGATGTGCCGGTGGCGATGATGCTGGCCTCTTCGACGGTGACGCCGCCTTGTCGGGTGGTGCCTGCGACGATCCACATTCCCTTGGCCGATGTTCCCGCCGCCCTGACTGCCGACGTGCTGGAACAGGCCATCCGTCTGACCCATGCCGGCCTGATCCGTGACTTTGGCCTGTCCGACCCGCGCATTGCCGTGGCCGGCCTCAACCCCCACGCAGGCGAAGGCGGCACGATGGGTCGGCAGGAACGGGACATGATCACTCCGCTGATCGCGCGTTTGCGGGCCGAAGGCATAAGCCTGAGCGGCCCCTTGCCTGCCGACACGATGTTCCATGCCCCGGCCCGCGGCACCTATGACGCGGCGGTGTGCACCTATCACGACCAGGCACTGATCCCGATCAAGACCCTGGATTTCGCAGGCGGCGTCAACGTGACGCTTGGTCTTCCCTTTATCCGGACTTCGCCCGATCACGGCACCGCCTTTGACATCGCCGGCAAGGGCCTTGCCGATCCTTCCTCGACCATCGCAGCCCTGCGCATGGCCCGTGACATGGCAGCGGCCCGCAGATGAGCCATGGCATCACCCTGAGAACGGCACTTCCCCGGGACGACATGAAATCTGGGGAACCACAGGCATGAGCATGATCGACAACCTTCCCCCCTTGCGCCAGGTCATTGCCACGCACGACCTGCGTGCGAGGAAGCAATTGGGGCAGAATTTCCTTCTGGACCTGAACCTGACATCCAAGATCGCGCGGCAGGCGGGCGACCTGACGGGCTGCGATGTGCTGGAAATCGGTCCCGGCCCCGGCGGTCTGACGCGCGGCCTGCTGGCCGAAGGCGCGCGGCATGTTCTGGCGATTGAAAAGGATCCCCGTGCGCTGCCCGCGCTGGAGGAGATTGCCGCCGCCTATCCCGGCCGTCTGAGCATCATCAACGGCGATGCGCTGCAGATCGACCCGCTGGCGCATCTGACGCCGCCGGTCCGCATCGCCGCGAACCTGCCCTATAACGTCGGCACCGAGTTGCTGGTCCGCTGGCTGACGCCGCGTGAATGGCCGCCCTTCTGGCAATCGTTGACGCTGATGTTCCAGAAAGAGGTGGCCGAGCGGATCGTGGCCGTTCCGGGTTCCAAGGCCTATGGTCGGCTTGCGCTGCTGGCGCAGTGGCGGGCCGACGCACGTATCGTCATGTCCCTGCCGCCCGAAGCCTTCGTGCCTGCGCCCAAGGTCCATTCGGCGGTGGTTCATCTGACTGCCCTGCCCCAGCCAAGGTTCCCCGCGGATGCGGTTGTGCTGTCCCAGATCACCGCGGCCGCCTTCAACCAGCGGCGCAAGATGCTGCGCGCCAGCTTGAAAAGCCTGCACCCGCAGATCGAGGATCTGCTGAATCAGGCTGGGATTCCCCCCACGGCTCGCGCCGAAGAAATCGACCTGGAGCGTTTCTGCATATTGGCCGTGATCTTGCAGGACGCGCGCCGCAATTGAGGCGGCCATGCCGCTCGGCAAGCAGCGTCTTCATGTTCGCTTGCGACGGATAATGCGCCTCTCTCGAGCCTGTCACTAGGGTTGCGTATGAGGAAAGGGCTAAGCGTCCGGTCTGACTGCTCTGCCGCGTGGTGAGCATGAGCGACAGTGTCCGCTATGGATGGTGGACCCTATGGTGCAAGCGTGAAGCGTCGGACGAAGCGGCTTTGGACAGACGAAGAAAAGCGGTCGATCTGCCTCCAGGCAATGCCCCCAGAAGTTCCTGTTGCGCAGGTTGCCCAAGGCCACGCAGCGAACGTCAACATGGCGTTCAAGCGGCTGCGCAATCCACGTCATGTACCTGAGACAAGGGCAGCGGCGGCTTTCTCCGCCTTTCTGCCGGTGAAGATCATCGATCACGTCGAAGCGGATGATTTGGTCATGGCCAACGATCCGGCACGCCCGCAGGAACTGATCGAACTTGCGGGCGGTCATCGGATACGGATCACCGGCACCTACGATCCTGATGCCTTGGCACCCCTGATCCGAGGCCTGACGGCATGATCCCGGTGCCAGTCAGCATAGAGGTTGGCTGGCGGCCGGGGGGACGGATATGCCCGAGGCTTTACAATACTGGCGGCACAGGCCGAGGCGGTGCTGAAGCAGGATTCGTTTGGGGGGCATCTGTTTGTCCTCCCCGGTCGCCTGGGCGATCTCGTCAGGGTCATCTGGTGGGATGGGCAAGGCGTCTGCATGTTCATAAGCGGCTGGAGCGGGGCCGGTATGTCTGGCCTGCGGCCAAGGAGCGAGAAGTGGCTCTCACGCCTGCGCAATTGTCGATGCTTCTGGAAGGGATCGACTGGCGGGCACCCGAACGGACCTGACGGCTGCTGGCGGCAGGATAATCCACACGGCCTGCGATCTAAGGACTTCCCTACGGATACAGCAGGATAAGCTGTCTGCATGTTGAATCAGGCCGTGACCTTGTCGGACGACCCTGAAAAGCTGCGTGTTCACCGAGCGGCTTCTGGGCGAAGCAAAGGCGCAGGCCATCCCGATCGAGAAACTTCGTCATCAACTGGCCGGTCACCGGCCGCACCGATTTGGCGCCTCCTCCGAGACTGCAGACTAACTGCACCTTGGAAAGTGAGCCATTGGCACCTCATTGGACCTAATGACAATGGCGAACGAGCTTGCTGCCGCTGCGATAGCCGCGTGGATGAAACTTCTTGACGTCGAGGAGAAAGACCATCCGAAGCACCGTTCGATTCCCGACGATATATAAATGGAGATGGAACTGGCCCCCGGTGCTGATGCCTGTGCCGCCTGCACCGAATCGGGAAGACGTCATGGAAGAATTGGAGTATGTGCCGGGCCGCTTCATCGTGAACCGGACTGTTGACCCCACCCAACCTGCGCCCGTTGCGAGCAGTTCATGCAAGCCCGCTGCCTTCGCGCCCGATCAAGCGTGGCCGCCCCGGCTGTGGCCTGCTGGCCCATGTGCTGGCGCGCCAACATAGCAACCATCTTCTTTTGCATCGCCAAAGCCAGATCTTCGACCGCGAGGGGCTCGATCTGGTCGCTTTGACACTCGCCGATTGGGTCTGCAAGACCACGGCACTGCTGGAATCCCTGACTGACGCCGCCGGCCGTCATGTCCTCTCGACCAAGTGATCTTCGCCGTTGAAGCATGGGAAAGACTCAGACCGCAAGGTTCTGGACCTATGCCCGCGATGAGGTCCTTGTGGTGGCATGACACCACCCGCCGCGCAGTAGTGCTTCTCGGGCGACTGCAGAGGCCAGCACCCTAAGGACCATCTCGCTCGCCTCCGCGACAGGATGCATGCCGATGGATATGCCGGGTTCGAGGACCTCTACCACTCGGGCGCCATTCCTGAAATCGCCTGCATACCCCAAGTCAGGCACAAGTTCGTCGACATCCACCGATCGCAGGGCTCCTCCATCACCGAAGAGGCCATCGGCCGGATCGACTAGCTCTACGCTGTCGAAAAAGAGGCACGAGAGTCACCGCCAGGTCGTCGCGCAGAACTACGAAAAGCTCATGCCGCCCCGGTATTCGATGACCTGGAGCAGGGTCTGGTCATTCAACTCATCACCATCTCGAGAAAATCCGCACTCGGGGCCACTATCTGCTATGCCCTGATCTCCATGGAACGCTTGTGCCTCAACCTCGTACACAGCATTCTCACCCTGAATACCAACACTGACAAACGCGCCATCGCCCACTCCCCGACCGAAACTGCCAAGCTCAACGCCGTCGATCCCTACGCTTGGTTCGCGGACACCATCGGCCGCCTCTCAGATCACAAGATCACCAAGGTCAATGATCCGCTGCCATGGCACTGGAACAGGCAGCCGTCAGACCGGACGCTTATGAAAAGGGCGCACTGGTAGTGCGCCCTTTTCCGGTTCGGCTTCTGGCGGTTCAGTCCTGGCTGTCACCTTGCGGCTCGGCTGCCGGCTGAGGTGCCTCATCCCCTTTGGGTACCACAGGCTTGCGGCGGCTACGGGCAGGCGCGGCGCCTGTTTCGGCTCCGGTCGTGCTGCGCGGTGCGCGCGGCGTGCGCGGACGCGACACCCGGGCAGGTTTGGGTTCGGATGCTTCGGCCTCGGGGGTGCTGACGGGTGCGGCAGCGTCCTCATCACGGGCGTTTACGACTTCGGGCAGGCTGGGCGCGATGGGCATCTCGACCTGCACGGGTTCCTCGACAGGGTCGGGGCGAGGTTCAGTCCGCTCGGGGCGGCTCGCAGAACGTTCAGCCTTGGGTGCGCGCGGCGGCTGCTCGCGGCGCTGCTCGGCCTGCCCAGTCTCGCGCTGCCCACTTTCACGATGATTGTCCCGGTGGCCGCTATCACGTTGCCCACCATCACGCTGGTTATGTTCGCGCTGATCGCGATGGCCGCCTTCGCGCTGGCCCCCGTCGCGCTGCGGTTCCTGGTTCTGGCCGCCCTCACGCTGATCGCGTTGGCCACCATCACGCTGCCCGCCATCCCGTTGGCCATTGCTGTCGCGCTGACCGCCCTGGTTCTGGCTGCCGTAACCGCTGTGATAGCCGTGGCCATTGCCGTTCTGGCCATTGCCATACTGGCCGTCATCGCCGCCCTGATGGTTCTGGCCCTGCCGCTCGGCCATCTCACGCTGGGCTTCGCCCAGCATGCGGGTGTAATGCTCGGCATGCTGCAGAAAACTCTGTTCGGCCACGCGGTCGCCAGACAGCTGCGCATCGCGGGCCAGCGTCAGGTATTTCTCGATGATCTGCTGGGGGGTGCCACGCACCTTGCCTTCAGGCCCCGAGCTGTCGAAGACGCGGTTGACCACATTGCCAAGCGAGCGTTGGCGGTTCGATTTGCTACGCGAACGGGATTTTGATGATCTCATCAGTCTGTCTGTAATGTTTCTGATCGTCAGGGGTGCCAGAGTGAACTGGACGGCAATGGCGGACGGCTACGGGGACGGATGACCTCTCCGTTCAGCCTTGGCTCGCCCCGACCGAGGCGCATGTCGTGCGCCCTTCCGGGATCGGCAGTGTCAGGCTGACCCATGCGGTGGCACAAGCCTGCCGCACGCCGTTGACTAACCATGTCGCCGATCCCGAGACAAGCAAAAACTGCCGAAAATCCGCGTGATCGGTTACCTATCGGCCGCATCAGGGCGAAAATCGGCCAGAACGACACGATCGCGGCCGTCCAGATCGGGCAGGATCCGTGCCTTGGCACCCTGACGGGTGAACAGGTCGGCGACTGCCGCCCCTTGCGTCGCGCCGATCTCGACCAGAACTGCCCCACCGGGAGCCAGCATGCTTCGCGCACCTTCTGCAATGGCGCGATAGGCGGTCAGCCCGTCGGCGCCGTCGGTCAGCGCCGATCGCGGCTCCCAGTCCCGGACATCCGCGGAAAGCCCCTGCATTTCGGCTGCGGCGATATAGGGCGGGTTCGACACGATCAGGTCGAACGGCCCGACAATACCCTGATACCAGTCGGCCATACGGAAGCGGGCATCCACGCCGATGCGCCGGGCGTTGAAGCGGGCGACGTCCAGCGCCGGTTCGGACATGTCGGTCCCGACTCCGGTCGTGCCGGGCCGCGCCGCCAGAAGCGAGATCAGGATCGCCCCCGTTCCCGTGCCCAAATCCAGCACAGTCTTCCATGGGCGGGCAAGGGCCGCCTCGACCAGCGCCTCGGTCTCGGGGCGGGGGTCCAGTGTGTCCCGCGTCACCTTGAACCGATGCGCCCAGAAATCGCGAAATCCCACGATCTGGGCCACCGGCTGCCGAAGGGCACGCGCGGCGATGCCCCGGTTGAAGCGTGCGGCCTCGTCATCCGTCAGCACGCGATCCTCGGTGATGCGCAGTTGGCCCGGCTCGATCCCCAGCACGGCGGCCAGAATGCGGTCGGCGTCTCGCGATGCCCCCTCGATGCCCGCGGCGCGCAGCAGCGCGTGCCCCTCGGCCTGCGCTTGTGACAGCTTCATTGTGCATCGGCCAGGCGGGCGGCCTGATCATGGGCCGTCAGGGCATCGATGATTTCCGACAGATCGCCTGCCATGATTCGGTCCAGCGCATAAAGGGTCAGGTTGATGCGGTGATCGGTCATGCGGCCCTGCGGAAAGTTGTAGGTGCGGATGCGTTCGCTGCGGTCACCGCTGCCGACCTGGCTGCGCCGGTCCGCCGCACGTTCGGCATCGGCTTGCGCCCGCTGCATGTCGTACAAGCGCGCGCGCAGAACGGCCATGGCATTGGCGCGGTTCTGGTGTTGTGATTTTTCGCTGCTGGTCACGACGATGCCGGTGGGCAGATGCGTGATCCGGACGGCCGAGTCGGTGGTGTTCACGTGCTGGCCGCCGGCGCCGCTGGCCCGCATCGTATCGATGCGGATATCGCCGGCAGGAATGTCGATATCGACGTCTTCGGCCGCCTCGGGCAACACGGCAACGGTGGCGGCGCTGGTGTGGATGCGTCCGCCCGATTCGGTTTCGGGCACTCGCTGGACCCGGTGAACGCCGGATTCATATTTGAGACGTGCGAAGACGCCTTCGCCCTCGATCCGGGCAATGGCTTCCTTGACGCCACCCAACTCGGTCTGCGTCAGGTCCAGCATCTGAAAGGACCAGCCCTGCGCTTCGGCATGGCGGCGATACATGGACAACAGGTCACCCGCGAACAGCGCGGCCTCGTCCCCGCCCGTGCCGGGACGGATTTCCACAATGGCTGGACGGGCATCGGCCGCGTCCTTGGGCAGCAAGGCGATCCGCAGCGCCTGTTCCAGCACGGGAACCTCGTCCTGCAGGCGGCGCAACTCATCCTCGGCCAGTTCGCGCATCTCGGGGTCGGTCAGCATGGCGCGGGCTTCCGCCAACGCTTCCTGCGACGAGCGCCAGCGCGCGATCTGCTCCACCACCGGCTTCAGTTCGGCATATTCCCGGCTGATCGTGGCGATCCTGTCAGGTGCCGCGCCGGCATTCAGCTGCGCCTCGAGAAACTCGAACCGCTGGGTGATCTGGGCAAGGCGATCCTGAGGAAGCATGGGTTCCGCTTACCCTTGCGCATTGCCATCGACAAGCTAACATGGCAAGCGGGACGCGTTGCGCCGCAAATATCCTGAAAGGCGGTGCGGACAGGACACAAATCGCCTGCCCGTTGCAGCCCTCACCGGCGCTTCCACCCCAGCAGCGCGATCAGCTCGACCGCGACATGAGCCCCTGCAATCGCGGTGGCGCCGGTCGTGTCATAAGGCGGAGACACCTCGACCACGTCGCCACCGATCATCTCGATCCCGGCAAGGCCGCGCAGCAGGGCCGCGGCCTGCCAGCTGGCCAGCCCGCCCCAGACCGGCGTGCCGGTGCCGGGCGCAAAGGCCGGATCCAGCGCGTCGATATCAAAGGTGACATAGCAGGGTCTGTCCTTCACCACGGCCCGGACCCGCTCCAGCGTCGCCTCGACCCCGTCCCGATGAACAGAGGGTGCATCAAGGATCGTGACCCCCAACGTGTCCGAATTGTCGGTCCGGATGCCCAAGCTGACACTGGCGACAGGATCGACCAGCCCCTCCTGGATGGCCTTGTAAAGGAATGTCCCGTGGTCGATCCGTTGGGGATCGTCATCGACCCAGGTATCGGAATGCGCGTCGAACTGGATCAATGCGACGGGCCCATGACGCGCTGCCACGGCCCGCAGGATCGGCAACGTGATGAAATGGTCGCCGCCCAGGGTGACGGGCGCCGCCCCCGCATCCATGATGGTGCCGATATGTGCCTCGATCCGCCCAGGCACCCCGCGCACGTCGGCATAATCGAAAGCCATGTCGCCATGATCGACGATGTCCATCACCGTCATCGGATCATAGCCCCAGCCATAGGGGGCGTCGAACGCCTGAAGGGTCGATGCCTCGCGGATCGCGCGCGGACCGAAACGTGCGCCGGGCCGGTGTGTCACCGCCTGGTCAAAGGGGATGCCTGTCACGGCCACGTCTACGCCCGTCAGGTTCTTGGTGTAACGCCGCCGCAGAAAGCTGGTTGCCCCACCGAAGGCGTTCTCGAAAGAAGGGCCGCGCCGCTCACTGCGCGTGAAGGCCTGATCCACCTGCGTTTTCGCGTCTTCCAGCGCCATTCCGGTCCTCCTGTCGGCTGATTGGCGGGAAGGTTGCCCTGAACCCGCAGCATGCTGCAAGGGCGGCAGGATGGTCCATGTCCGCAGCCCTCCCTGCGGTTGTTCCTCGAGGCAGGGCGTCAAGGTCCGACCCACGGTCGAATTACCTTGCATTCGCGGCTTTCGCTGCTAGAAGACCCCATCCTTCCGCCTGCTTTATCCACAACGGCGCAGCCTCTCGTGACGGGTGCGGAAGGGACGGCCCGTCGATGAAATGCGCAAGAACCCGAAAGGATCGCCATGCCTTTGTACGAGCATGTGCTGATCGCCCGCCAGGACCTGTCGAACACGCAGGCCGAAGGGCTGATCGAACATTTCTCGACCGTTCTCGCCGATAACGGCGGCAAGGTCGTTGAAAACGAATACTGGGGTGTCCGCACCCTTGCCTACAAGATCAACAAGAACCGCAAGGGCCATTACGCCTTCCTGCGCACGGACGCCCCCTCGGGTGCGGTGCTGGAAATGGAACGTCTGGCCCGTCTGCATGATGACGTGATGCGCGTGATGACCATCCGCGTGGACGAGCATCAGGAAGGCCCTTCGGTCCAGATGCAGAAGCGCGAAGAGCGTGGCGAGCGCGGCGACCGTGGCGATCGCCCGCGGGGTGATCGTGGTGACCGTGGCGACCGCGATCGTGGCGACCGTGGTGATCGTGGCGGCGACCGCGGCGAACGCCGCGAGCGGAACTGAGAGGATCTGAGACATGGCGAACAAACCGTTCTTCCGCCGCCGCAAGGTCTGCCCGTTCTCGGGTGAGAATGCCCCGGCGATCGACTACAAGGACACGCGTCTTCTGCAGCGCTACATCAGCGAGCGCGGCAAGATCGTTCCGTCCCGCATCACGGCCGTTTCGGCCAAGAAGCAGCGTGAGCTGGCCCGTGCGATCAAGCGTGCCCGTTTCCTCGCCCTGCTGCCCTATGTCGTCAAGTAAGGAGACCTGAAAGATGCAAGTCATCCTGCTGGAACGCGTGGCCAAGCTTGGCCAGATGGGCGAAGTCGTGAACGTCAAGCACGGCTATGCCCGCAACTTCCTGCTGCCGCAGGGCAAGGCGCTGCGCGCCTCGGACGCCAACATCAAGGCGTTCGAAGGCCAGAAGGCGCAGCTCGAGACCCGCAACGCCGAGTCGAAGGCCGACGCCCAGAAGATCGCCGAAACGCTGGACGGCCAGACCTTTGTGGTCATCCGCTCGGCCTCCGATTCGGGCGCGCTTTATGGTTCGGTCACGACCCGTGACGCCGCCGAGGCCGCGACCGAGGCCGGTTTCACCGTCGACCGCAAGCAGGTCACCCTGCGCGCGCCGATCAAGGATCTGGGCCTGCATGACGTCACCGTCGTACTGCACCCCGAGGTCGAGGCGACGATCACCATGAACGTCGCCCGTTCGGCCGAAGAAGCCGAGCTTCAGGCCCAGGGCAAGTCGATCCGTGATCTGGCTGCCGAGGCCGATGCCGAAGCCGAGTTCGAGATTGCCGAACTGTTCGACGACATCGGTGGTGCCGATGATGGCGAAAGCGACGACCGCAACTGATCCTTCCTGGCAAGGCTGATGATTTTTTGACCGCGCCGGGAAACCGGCGCGGTTTTTCATTCGTTCGTTTGCATCCTGCTTTTCCGATACGGCGCGACTGACGATGGACCTGATGACTGGAACCCCGGCTGCGGGGACAATGCCCCTGCCTGCCAAGGATGTGACGATGACCGACGCGCTGAGCCGGATGCTGCAGACCCGCCCCCATGTGCTGGCCGACGGGGCAACAGGAACGGCCCTGATGAACATGGGGCTGGACGGCAGCACGCCCGCCGAACTCTGGAATGCGTCCCACCCCGGCCGCATTGCCGCTCTTTACCGCAGCGCGATCGAGGCAGGTTCGGACCTGTTCCTGACGAACAGCTTCGGGGCGAACGCCAGCCGCCTGCGTCTGCATGGCGCCCAGGCACGTGTCACCGAACTGAACCACCTTGCAGCCCTGCTGGCCCGGGAAGAGGCCGAACGCACCCTGCGTCCCCTCGTCGTGGCCGGCAGCATGGGTCCGATCGGAGAGATCATGGCCCCGATGGGCGGCCTGACCCACGCCCGCGCCGTCGAGATGTTTCACGAACAGGCCGAAGCGTTGAAGGACGGCGGGGCCGACATCCTGTGGGTTGAAACGCTGTCGTCGCTGGAGGAAATGCGTGCGGCCGCAGAGGCGGCGCATCGGTCCAGCATGGCTTGGTGCGTTTCCCTCAGCTTTGATACGGCGGGGCGCACGATGATGGGCGTCACGCCGGGCGAACTGGCCGCTGCCGTCGAACGCCTGGTCAATCCCCCGGTGGCTTATGGGGCGAACTGCGGCGTTGGCGCCTCCGACTTGCTGCGCACTGTGGCGGGATTTGTCGCGTCCGGGAACGAGCGTCCGATCATTGCCAAGGGCAATGCCGGCGTTCCGCATATCCATGACGGGCATATCCGTTACGATGGCACGCCCGAGCTGATGGCGGATTACGCCTGCTTGGCGCGGGATCTGGGGGTGCGTGTGATCGGCGGGTGCTGCGGGACGATGCCCACCCATCTGCGTGCCATGCGCGAGGCGCTGGAAACCCGCCCTGTCGGACCACGCCCGACGCTGGACCGGATCACGAACCGTCTGGGCGCCTTCAGCAGCGGCGGCAACGTGTTGACCATCGGCCAGCGCCACTAGAACAAGGACAACTGGTCCCCTGCCTTGGGCGGGGCCCCGAATCGGCTGCAGTCCAAGGGCGGGCTGCCTGTCCGATAGCCAAGCCGCCTGCGGGCCAGGCGGAACCGCTGCAGCGCCAGATCCGCCTCGATCCCCTCGCCCTTGAAACGATGACCAAAGCGCGGGTCGTTGTCGCGGCCGCCGCGCATCGCCTGCACACGGTTCACCACATGGGTCGCCATTGCAGGGCGATGCCGTTCCAGCCAATCGCGGAACAAGGGTGCCACTTCGTGAGGCAAGCGCAGCGGGATCATGCTGGCGGTGGTGGCGCCTGCCTCATGCGCGGCTTTCAGGATGGCCTCGATCTCTGGCTCGGTCAGGACCGGGATCACAGGTGCAACCATCACCCGAACGGGAATGCCTGCCTTCGACAGTTCGCGGATCATCCGCAGCCGGGTGACGGGCGCAGGCGCGCGCGGCTCCAGCGCCCGTGCCAGATCCGCATCCAGCGTGGTGATGCTGACCCCGATCATCGCCTGATCGCGTGCGGCCAGTTCGGCCCACAGGTCCAGATCGCGCAGCACGGTCTGACCGCGCGTCACCAGCGTGGCAGGATGATTCCAATCGCGCAGCACGCGAAGAATGCCGGGCATGATCGCCAGCCTTGCCTCGACCGGCTGATAAGGATCGGTATTGGTGCCCAATGCGATGGGCGCAGGCCTGTAGCCGGGCCGGGCCAGTTCCTGCGCCAGCAGTTCGGCCGCTCCTGTCTTTGCCGTGATCTTGGTTTCGAAATCCAAGCCGGGGGACAGACCCAGATAGGCATGGCTGGGACGGGCATAACAATAGATGCAGCCATGCTCGCACCCGCGATAAGGATTGATCGACCGGTCAAAGCCGATGTCCGGCGAGGTGTTGCGGGTGATGATGCTGCGAGGACGTTCGGTGGTGATTTCCGTCCGCAGCAGCGTGACCTCCTCGGGGATGTCCCAGCCATCGCTTTCCCGAACGCGGTTCTGCCCCTCGAAACGTCCGTCGGGGCGAGTGTCGGCGCCACGAGCCTTCAGGCGCTGATGGGGGTCGCGGGGTGGCAGCATGTCCCCATCCTAGAACAGATTGGGAACATTGCAAAGCCGGACAACGGCTTGATGTTCCATAGCCGCACCCACATCTTGGAAGGTAGGCAATAACAGGACATGTGATGAGCGACGACTACACCCCTCCCAAGGTCTGGGCCCCCGGCAAAGAGAATGGCGGCCAGTTCGCCAGCATCAACCGTCCCACGGCAGGTGCCCGTTTTGACCGGGAACTGCCTGTCGGCAAGCACCCTCTGCAGCTTTATTCGCTGGCGACTCCCAATGGGCAAAAGGCTACGATCCTGCTGGAGGAACTGCTGGAGGCCGGCCATGATGCGGAATACGACGCCTGGCTGATCAAGATCGGCGATGGCGACCAGTTCGGCAGCGGCTTCGTTGCGGTGAACCCGAACTCGAAGATTCCCGCGCTGATGGATCATTCCACGAACCCGCCGCGACGTGTTTTCGAATCCGGGTCGATCCTGCTGTACCTGGCGGAAAAGTTTGGTGCCTTCCTGCCAACCGATCCGGCCGCGCGGACCGAGACGCTGAACTGGCTGTTCTGGCAGATGGGCGCCGGTCCTTACCTGGGTGGCGGTTTCGGACACTTTTACGCCTATGCCCCGGAAAAGATCGAATATGCGATCGACCGCTTCACGATGGAGGTCAAGCGCCAGCTGGACCTTCTGGACCAGCGCCTGTCCGAGACGCGCTTTGTCGCGGGCGAGGATTATACCATCGCCGACATGGCGATCTGGCCTTGGTACGGGCGGCTGATCACCGGGGGCGCCTATGGCGATGCCGCGACCTTCCTCGATGCGGCCAGCTACAGGAACGTCCATCGCTGGCAGGACGAGATAGCCGCGCGTCCGGCTGTTCAGCGCGGCATCATGGTCAACAACGTGTCGGGCGATCCGGCCAAGCAGTTGCATGAACGGCATGACGCGTCCGATTTCCAGACCCGGACGCAGGACAAGCTGTCGTGAACGAAAAGGCCCGGGTTTCCCCGGGCCTTTTTATCAGTTGCGGGCCTTGTCGACCATCTTGCCCTTGGAGATCCAGGGCATCATCTCGCGCAGCTTGGCACCGACCTGCTCGATCTGGTGCTCGTCATTGATGCGGCGGGTCGCCTTGAACGAGGGCTGGCCAACGGCGTTTTCCTGCATGAAATCGCGCACGAACTTGCCGGTCTGGATGTCGCGCAGCACCGCCTTCATGCGGGCCTTCGTCTCGTCATAGGGCAGGATGCGCGGACCCGACACGTATTCGCCATACTCCGCCGTGTTTGAGATCGAGTAGTTCATGTTCGCGATGCCGCCCTCATAGATCAGGTCGACGATCAGCTTCACCTCGTGCAGGCACTCGAAATAGGCCATCTCGGGCTCGTAACCGGCCTCGACCAGTGTCTCAAAGCCCATGCGGATGAGTTCGACCAGACCGCCGCACAGGACCGCCTGTTCGCCGAAGAGGTCGGTTTCGCATTCCTCACGGAAGTTCGTCTCGATGATGCCCGAACGGCCGCCGCCGATGGCCGAGCAATAGGACAGGCCGATATCCATCGCCTTGCCCGAGGCATCCTGATGCACCGCAACCAGGCAGGGCACGCCGCCGCCCTTGACGTATTCGCCGCGCACGGTGTGGCCGGGGCCCTTGGGCGCCATCATGATGACATCAACGCCGGGCTTCGGCTCGATCAGGCCGAAATGGACGTTGAGGCCGTGGGCAAAGGCAATGGCCGCACCTTCGCGCAGGTTGTCATGGACATATTTCTTGTAGGTTTCGGCCTGCAGTTCGTCGGGCATGGTGAACATGATGACGTCGCACCAGGCAGCGGCTTCGGCGATGCCCATGACCTTCAGGCCTTCGCCTTCGGCTTTCTTGGCCGAGGGGCTGCCTTCGCGCAGGGCAACAACGACGTTCTTGGCGCCGCTGTCGCGCAGGTTCAGGGCATGGGCATGGCCTTGGCTGCCATAGCCCAGGATCGCAACCTTGGCGTCCTTGATCAGGTTCACGTCGCAATCGCGGTCATAGTAAACGCGCATGAGGAGGTCCTTCCAATTGATGCCATGGTTCTAGCGCCAACTTCGCGAAGGTATGATGCAATCAGCACGCAAAAATAGCGATTTTCGGAAAGTACATGCCATGATATGGCCCTTACGATGAATTTCATGCCGGACAGCACTGATCGTCGCATTCTTCGCCAGCTTCTGGCGGATCCCATGGCACCCAATGCGGCGCTGGCAGAGCGCGCAGGTGTGACAACTGCCAGCCTGTGGCGGCGGCTGGAGCGGATGCGCGAGGAAGGCGTCCTGAAGGGGATTCAGGCGCGAATCGACTGGCGGGCCTTGGGATGGGCCGTTGAAGTGTCCCTGCGCTTTACGTTGGACAAGACCAATCCACGCGCCTTTGACGAGTTTCTTGCCGCCCTTCGTCAGGTTCCCGAAGTGATCGAGATCCAGAGCTTTCTGGGCAGCGTCGATTGGCGCGCGTCCGTGATCGCACGTGACATGGCCCATTGGCAGCAGGTTTATCGCGACCGCATCCTGACCCTTCCCCACATTGCGGAACTGGATGCACTGATGCTGGTAGCCACCATCAAGGACAGCGGAGAACTGGCCCTGTGATCGAGTTGGACGACACCGACCTTGCCATTCTTCGCGTGCTGGCAGGCGACGCGACAACCAGTGCCGCCGATGTGGGACGCACCGTCGGCATCGGTCAGCCTGCCGCTTGGCGGCGTATCAAGCGGTTGACGGATCAAGGGGCGATCACAGGGCGGCGGGTGGTGCTGGACCAAGCGGTGCTGGGTTTTGGCGTCACCGTCTTTCTGGGCATCAAGCTGGCTGCCAAGGGCCGCACCGGGCTCGAGGACTTCGAGCGCGCCGTCACCGCCATCCCGGAGGTTCAGCTGGTCCAGCATGTGCTGGGACAGTTCGATTATCGCCTGCGGATCACCGCCCGTGACATCAGTGATTTCGAACGCATCCTGCGGCGGCGCATCATGACCCTGCCCGGCGTCGGGCAGGTCGAGGCGAACGTGATGCTGTCCGAGGAACGGCGGCCCGGCCCTTTGGGATAAGGACGGAACCATCAACAGGGACAGGACGGTTGGTTCATGAACCCACTGAAAGGCCGCGTCATGACATATACACGCTTTTTCGCAACAATTGCCGTCTCTACGGTGGTCATGTTCGGGATGATGTATCTGAACACCTTCAACATCTCGCATGTATGGTTCAGCCAGACCCGAGCTTGGATGGCGCTTTACATGGGCGGCGGCATGGCCGTCGTGATGTTGATCGCGATGTGGTCGATGTTTCCGGGCGGTAAGGGCAACATGGCAGCACTGACCTTGTCTGTTGCCGTCTTTGCCGTTGGCCTCTTCATGGTTCGCAGTCAGGCGACAGTGGATCAGGTGTCATGGATGAAGGCGATGATCCCGCATCACTCCATTGCCATCCTGACCAGCACCCGCGCCCGGATCAACGATCCCCGCGTGCGTGAGCTGGCCGATGGCATCATCGAAACGCAGCGCCGCGAAATTGCCGAAATGGAGGCGCTGATCGCCGCACTGGAAGGCGCCAACTAGCGGCCGGCGCCTTTCCTGTTATTCCGGAATCACGCGCACTGCGCCTCTTGCAGCGCTGGTGGTCATGGCCGCGTAAGCACGCAATGCAGTCGAAACCTGACGTTGACGCGGCTTGGCCGGCTTCCAGCCCTCGGCCTCGCGCTTCTCGCGACGGGCGGCCAAGGTGGCGTCGTCCACGATCAACTCGATCCGGCGGTTCGGGATATCGATACGGATCAGGTCCCCCTGCTCGACCAGGCCGATCGTGCCGCCTTCCGCCGCTTCGGGGGAAACATGGCCAATCGACAGCCCGGACGAGCCTCCGGAAAAGCGGCCGTCGGTGACCAGGGCGCATTCCTTCCCGAGACCCTTGGATTTCAGGTAACTGGTCGGATACAGCATCTCCTGCATTCCGGGACCGCCGCGGGGGCCTTCGTAGCGGATCAGAACCACCTCGCCCGGTTTGACCTTGCCGGTCAGGATCGCCGAAACCGAATCATCCTGACTTTCAAAGATATGGGCCGGTCCCTCGAAGGTCAGGATGGAATCGTCCACGCCCGCCGTCTTAACGATGCAGCCGTCCTCGGCCAAGTTGCCGTAAAGCACCGCCAAGCCGCCATCCTGCGAAAACGCATGTTCCGCACTGCGAATTACGCCCGCCTTGCGATCCAGATCGACATCATCATAGCGCCGATCCTGCGAAAAGGCGGTTTGCGTCGGCACGCCGCCTGGCGCCGCGCGATAGAAATCATGAACCGAGGCCGCCTCGGTGCGCGAGACGTCCCAACGGTCCAGCGCCTGCGCCAGCGTGCCGGAATGGACGCTGCCGACCGAGGTATCCAGCAGGCCGGCCCGGTCCAGCTGGCCAAGGATCGCCATGATGCCCCCGGCACGATGGACATCCTCCATATGCACGTCAGCCTTTGCGGGTGCGACCTTGCAAAGGACCGGCACCTTGCGCGACAGGCGGTCGATGTCGGACATGGTAAAGTCGATGCCGGCCTCGTGTGCCGCGGCCAGCAGATGCAGAACGGTGTTCGTGGACCCGCCCATGGCGATGTCCAGCGTCATCGCGTTCTCGAACGCCGCAAAGCTGGCGACATTGCGCGGCAGGACCGAGGCGTCGTCGCCTTCGTAATGACGCCGTGCCAGATCGACGATCAGGTGGCCGGCCTCGACGAACAGCCGCTTGCGGTCCGCATGGGTGGCCAGCGTCGAGCCGTTCCCGGGCAACGACAGGCCTAGGGCTTCGGTCAGGCAGTTCATGGAATTGGCCGTGAACATGCCCGAGCAGGACCCGCAGGTCGGGCAGGCCGACCGCTCGATGGCCTCGACGTCGGCATCCGAGACCGAATCATCGGCCGCAGCCACCATGGCATCCACGAGGTCCAGCGCCTTGACGCGGCCATCCTGCAGAACGACCTTGCCGGCCTCCATCGGCCCACCGGACACGAAGATGTGGGGATGTTCAGACGCAGCGATGCCATCAGCATGCCCGGCGTGATCTTGTCGCAGTTGCTGATGCAGACCATCGCGTCGGCGCAATGGGCGTTGACCATGTATTCCACGCTGTCGGCGATGATCTCGCGCGAGGGCAGCGAATACAGCATGCCGTCATGGCCCATCGCAATGCCGTCATCGACTGCGATGGTGTTGAATTCCTTGGCGATCCCGCCCGCTGCCTCGACCTCGCGTGCGACCAGCTGGCCCAGGTCCTTCAGATGGACGTGGCCCGGCACGAATTGGGTGAAGCTGTTGACGATGGCGATGATCGGCTTGCCGAAGTCGCTGTCCTTGACGCCGGTCGCACGCCACAGGCCACGCGCGCCTGCCATGTTGCGGCCATGGGTGGTGGTGCGGGAACGATAGGCAGGCATGGCTGATCTCCTTTGGCTGGAACTGCGTTTAGCACCCCTTGCGGCGGAAGGAAATTACCCGACGGCAGAGGTTGATGTGGTTTTCTGTCCGAACTGCCCCTTTTCCTGCCTTCGGAGACGGCAGGAAGGGGCTATGACGCCAGCTTCATCGTGACGATCCCCGCCACGATCATCGTTGCGGCCAGCAGGCGCATGGCGGTCACCGGCTCGGCCAGCAACACCACTCCGACAACAAAACTGCCGACCGCCCCGATACCGGTCCAGACCGTGTAAGCCGTCCCCAGCGGCAACTGCCGCATCGCCACCGCGAGCAGGCCGAACGAAGCAAGCATGCCGACCAGCATCACCGCCGTCGGAACAGGCCGCGTGAAGCCCATCGAGAACTTCATGGCAGTGGCCCAGACAATTTCCAGAAGACCCGCGACGATCAAAAGAATCCACGGCATGACGGTTCACCGAATTGCGGTCCGGGCCGTCCCGGAAATGCTGCCCGTGATGGGGAGGTCGTCCTCGCCCCAGAGCTAGGTCCTGATGCACAAAGGATCAAGGCCCGCGCCGCTTCCGAAAAACCTGCGTCAAAACCGCGCAAAAGCGGCGGGACCCCGCTCCGGTTCAGTGCGTTGAGCAAGACGGGCTTTTCAAGCAGCCCGTTCGGCCTCATATTCTTTGGCAGGAGAGGAGCGTCCCATGCCACTGACCCACTTCCTCATGCTGATCGCTGTTGTGATCCTTGGCTGCGGATTGACCCTCTGGGCCAGTCTTTCGTCGGGACTGCCCCCGGTCGCAATCGTGCTTGTCGCCCTGAGTGCGGCCTTGCTCCTGCATCTGGGACACCGCGACGGCCACGACCACGAAGGCTGACGCGCTTCAGCTTTCCAGCTCGGCGTCCCAGTAAAGAAAGTCCATCCAGCTGTCATGCAGGTGGTTCGGCGGAAAGCGCCGCCCGATCGCGTGCATCTCATCGGACGAGGGCTGACGCGGCGGCTTGCGAAGCTGCATTCCCGAATGGCGCAGGCTGCGATTGGCCTTTTTCAGATTGCAGGGCGAACAGGCGGCGACGACGTTTTCCCAACTGGTCACCCCTCCGCGCGAGCGCGGCACGACGTGATCAAAGGTCAGGTCTCCCTTGGCCCCGCAATACTGGCAGCAGAATTCGTCCCTCAGAAAAAGATTGAAGCGCGTGAATGCCACGCGCTTCTGGGGTCTCACATAATCCTTCAAAACAACGACCGAGGGAATCCGGAAAGCCTGCCGCTGACTTCGCACCACCTCGTCATATTCGGCCAGGATGCTGACCCGGTCCAGAAAGACGGCCTTGATCGCCTCCTGCCATGGCCAGAGCGACAAGGGGTAATAACTCAGAGGCCGAAAATCGGCATTCAGCACAAGCGCCGGGTGGTGGCGCAGGCTGGCCGGTTCGCGCACGAACTGGGTTCGGAATTCCGTCTGGTGTTGCTCGTCCAGCATGTCGCCTTCCTGCCTGCCCCATAGGGTGACCGGGGCGCCCGTCAGATCCATGTCTCCGACTATATATCGCGTCGGGCATCTGACAAGCCCCCGCATTTACCCAAGACACTGGACTGCATAACGTGCCGCAATGACAGCAGCATGACAAATGCGACAGCACGGGCGCGCAGGATTTCAGGAGGCCGCGCGATCAGTCGCCGAAGTGTTCGCGCAGAAAGGCCAGCGCCACCGACAATCCGTCCGGAGATATGCCGTGGCCGGTTCCCTTCATCACATGGCCATAAACGGTGAACCCGGCCTCCTGCAGGGTCTGGCCCGCGAGGCCCATGTCCTCGAAAGGCACCATTTGGTCCTGATCGCCGTGGATCAGCAGGACCGGCGGCTTGTTCCGCGCCTCCTCGGCCAGCAGCTGCGGTTCCAGCAGACGGCCCGAAAAGCCGACAATGCCCGCCACGGCCCGGTCACGCCGCGGCGCGACATGCAGAGCCATCATCGTGCCCTGCGAAAAGCCCACCAGCACCATGCGGTCCGCTGTCAGCCCCTCGTTGGCCAGCACCCGATCCAGAAAGGCGTTCAGGGCCTTGATCGACTCGCCCATGCTGGACCGGGCATCCGCCTCCGTCGAGCCATCCAGCCAGGGTATTGGAAACCATTGAAAGCCCATCGGGTTGTTGCGGCACGGTTCGGGCGCGTCGGGCGCATAAAAGGCCGTTTTGGGCAGATGCGGGGCCAGCGGCTCAGCCAAGCCCAGCAGGTCCGTCCCGTCGGCACCATAGCCATGCAGGAAAACGACGACCGAACCGGCCTTCTCAGGGCCCTGGCGGTCGGATGTCAGCGTCATGGTCATAAGGTTCCCTCGCGTCCTTTGGCCAGCCGGTAATAGGCCCAGAGCCCCCGCGCCGCAACCGCGCGCCAAGGCTGCCACGGTTCGGCCAGCGCGCGCAGGGCGGCCGGGCCGGGGCGGGCGGGCAGGTCGTACATGATCCGCGCCGCCTCCTGCAGGGCCAGATCGCCAGCCGCAAAGACATCGGCACGGCCCAAGGCGAACATCAGATAGATCTCAGCCGTCCAGACGCCGATGCCCGGCAGCGCCACCAGTTGCGCAATGGCCTGTTCATCGGACAGATCGCGCAGCCCCTGCCAGTCCAGCCGCGCCTCGGCAATGCCGCGCAGATAGCGCGCCTTGGGCCGCGACAGGCCCGCCGCGCGCAGGTCCTCATCGCTGGCGGCACGCAGCATCGCCTCGTCGGTCAGGCCAGCCGCCTCCAGCCGAGCCCAGATCGACGCGGCGGCGGCGACCGAAATCTGTTGGCCCACGATGGCGCTGGCCATCGCCGCAAAACCGTCCTCGTGCCGCCGCAGCGGCAGCGGCTCCAGTTCAGGCAGAACCCGCGCCCAGACCGGGCAGACCGCGGCCAGATGGGCGCAACCCTCGGCCAGATCGGCCTCCCGCCCGATGATGCGACGGGCGTCAGCCACCCGCCTGCGCCTCCAGCTTCAGCCGGGTTTCCCATGCCATCGAGATGTGCTGCCGCAGGGCCTTGTCCGCCGCCGCCCCGTCGCCCGCCGCGATGGCCTCCACGATGCGGGCATGTTCGGCCAGTGCCGTCTCGCTGCGTCCTTCCGCGGCCAGCGAGGTCCGCGCCATCAGCGCCATGGTACGATGCACCAGGTCCAGCTGCTGGACCAGATAGCGGTTGTGGGATGCCAGATGGATCTGCCGGTGAAAGCGCTTGTTGGTCCGGGCCAGAGCCTCGGGGTCCCCCTTGGCGCGGCGGTCCTCCTCGACCATCTGCGCCAGGACGCGCACCTCCTCGGGGGTGGCGTGGCGGGCGGCCAGTCGTCCAGCCAGCGCCTCCAGCTCGGCCCGCACGGTATAAAGCTCGGCCAACTGGTTGTGGTCCAGCGAGGCGACGATCAGGCTGCGGCCGTCGCGGACCAGCATGGCCTGGGTTTCCAGCCGCTGCAGCGCCTCGCGCACAGGGGTGCGGCTGACGCCGAAACGCTCGGCCAGTTCGGATTCGACCAGCCGGTCGCCGGGGCGATAGGTGCCGCCCTCGATGGCGGTCAGGATCAGGGAATAGGCGTCCTTCATGGCCGCACGATTGGACGGCGCGCGCCGAATTGCAAGCGCGGCCCGCCCGCGTTATGTCCCCGTCATGGATTTTTCGCATGTTCGCGTCTGGATCTTCGATCTGGACAACACCCTCTACCCGCCTGAAGCGCAGCTGTTCTCGCAGATCGAGGCGCGCATGACGGCTTGGATGATGCGCACCTTGGGCGTGCCGCAGGATCACGCGAACCGGCTCAGGGCGGATTACTGGCGGCTGCATGGCACGACGCTGGCCGGGTTGATGGCGGAACATACCATCGACGCACCGGCCTATCTGGCCGATGTGCATGACATCGACTTTTCGATTCTGACGCCGGCCCCTGATCTGGCCCATGCCATTGCCGCCCTGCCCGGGCGCCGCATCATCCACACGAATGGCGATGCCGCCTATGCCCGCAAGGTGCTGGCTGCCCGCGGCCTGCCCGAAGCCGACCTGTTCGAGGCCGTTTATGGCATTGAGGAAACCGGCTTCCATCCCAAGCCGGCCGCCGAAGCCTTTCACCGCGTGCTGCACCATGCCCGGATCGACCCCCAAGAGGCTGCCTTCTTCGAAGATGACCCCCGCAACCTGATGGTGCCCCACCAGTTGGGCATGCGCACCGTTCTGGTCGGTCCCGGCCGCCATGGTCCCGACCTGCGGGACGAGCACGCGGACCAGGATCCGCATGTCGATCACCGGACGGATGACCTGACAGCCTTCCTGCAACGCCTCATCGCCTGAGCCGGCTGCGACAGCGCCGCCCCTTTTCATGACCGCCCATGGCGGGCAGAATGGCGGCAGGACCAAAAGGGCTGAACCATGACCGGCACGCGTATCGACGACATCGACATCCTGATCTCTGGCGGCGGCATTGCGGGGCTGATCACGGCGGCGGCCTTTGGCGCCGAAGGCTTTTCCGTCCTTTGCGTCGATCCCGCTCCCCCGGTGACGGATGAAACGGCCGACGGCGCGGACCTCCGCTCCACGGCATTCCTGACGCCCTCGGTTACCCTGCTGGAGCGGATCGGCCTGTGGGAGCGGCTGGCACCTCATGCAACCGCGCTGCAGGTCATGCGGATCGTGGATGCCGGGGGGGCCGAACCGCAGCCGCGCCTGATCCGGGATTTCGACGCGGCCGAGATCGGCGGGCAACCCTTTGGCTGGAACCTGCCTAACTGGCTGTTGCGCCGAGAGATCGCGGCCCGGCTGGACAGCCTGCAAAGCGTCCACTTTCGGCCCGGCACCGGCACCGCCGCCGTGCTGGCGCGGGACGAAGGGGCGATTGTCACCCTGACCGACGGCAGCCGGTATCGCGCACGCCTGCTGATCGGGGCAGACGGACGCAATTCGCCCGTTCGGCAGGCGCTTGGCATCGGCGTCAGGACCCTGCGCTATGGGCAGAAGGCGTTGGCCTTTGCCGTCAACCATGACCAGCCTCATCACAACATCTCGACCGAGGTTCACCGTTCGGGCGGCCCCTTCACGCTGGTGCCCCTGCCCGACCGTGACGGCACGCCCTCTTCCGCCGTGGTATGGATGGAAAACGGGCGCGAGACCGCCCGCCTCAAGACCCTGCCGCGCGAAGCCTTCGAGGCGGAGCTGAACGCGCGTTCGGCCGGGGTGCTAGGACGGCTGACGCTGGCCACGCGCCTGACGGAATGGCCCATCATCAGCCAGATCGCCGACCGCTTTACCGGCCCCCGCACGGCATTGATTGCCGAAGCGGCCCATGTCCTGCCGCCCATCGGGGCGCAGGGTCTGAACATGAGTCTGGCCGACCTGGCCGCGCTCCTTGATCTTAGCCGAGCCGACCCCGGCGGCGTGACGTCGCTGGCCCGCTATGAACGCACCCGCCGCCCCGAGGCCTATGCCCGGTTGCTGGGCATCGATGCGCTGAACCGCGCCAGTCAGGCGCAACTGCACCCGCTGCGCGATCTGCGCGCGGCGGCTTTGGGCGGGCTTTATGGAATCGCGCCGGTCCGCCGCCTGATGATGCGAGCCGGTCTGGGCCTGCGCTGAGGCGCGAACGCTCGGTTCAGATCAGGCCGGCATGTTCCAGCGCGGCGTCGATGAGGCGCCGGGTCGGGTCGGTCAGCGGTGTCAGCGGCAGGCGCACCTGCTCGTTGCACAATCCCAGACGCGACATGGCGTATTTCGCGCCGACCAGTCCCGGCTCGATGAAGATCGCCAGGTGCAGCGGCATCAGGCAGTCCTGAAGCTCCAGCGCAGCGGCATAATCGCCGCGCAGCGTCGCTTCCTGGAACTGCGAGCAAAGACGCGGCGCCACATTGGCCGTGACGCTGATGCAGCCCACCCCGCCATGGGCGTTGAAGCCGAGGGCCGTCGCATCCTCGCCCGACAGTTGGACGAAATCCGGCCCGCAGGTCATGCGCTGGCAACTGACGCGCTCCAGCTTGCCGGTGGCGTCCTTGACGCCGATGATCGAGGGGATCTGTGCCAGAACGCCCATGGTTTCGGGCATCATGTCCACGACCGAACGGCCGGGAATGTTGTAGATGATGATCGGCAGGTCGCAGGCCTGCGTCAGCGCGGTGTAATGCGCGATCAGTCCGGTCTGGGTCGGCTTGTTGTAGTAAGGCGTGACGACCAGCGCCGCATCCGCCCCCACGCTGGCCGCGTGCTGCAGCAGTCCGGCCCCTTCGCGGGTCGAATTCGAGCCTGCGCCCGCGATGACGGGGATGCGGCCATTGACCGCACGCACGACCTCTTCGATGACCTGCCGATGTTCAGCATGGGTCAGGGTCGGGCTTTCGCCGGTGGTGCCAACGGGAACAAGGCCATGGCTGCCCTGATCGACATGCCATTCAACCAGCTTTTTCAGCGTGTCCAGATCCAGCTCGCCGTCCTGGGTGAACGGCGTGACGAGGGCTGGCAGAGACCCTTTGAACATGACACGCTCCTTGGTGAAGTGATGGGCAAAGATGAAATTGTGCGGACCTCACTAACCTTGGGCGCGGAACTTGCCAAGGATGTGAATTGCGCCCGGGGACGATGATGACGACACAGGGTGGTGATGCGACTTCTGCGTGACATGCTGACTGCGGGCCTGCTGCTGGCCCTCCCCCTGGCCAAGCCCGTAAGGGCCGAGGATCCGGGCGCGATGGTGCTGGCCCTGGCCGCGGCCGACGCGCGCGACTGGGTGACCGCACGCGACGCGGCCCTGCGCGCGGGTCCCTTGGCCGAGGCTCTGGTCGGCTGGCAGGCCCTGCGGGCGGGATACGGCGATTTTGCCGATTACGCGCGATTTCTTCGTGCCAATCCCGATTGGCCCGGTCTGGACCTGCTGATCCAGCGGGGCGAGGCCAAGCTGCGGCCGGGTGCGGACCCTGATGACATCCGCCTCTGGTTCGCAAACCGCGCCCCTGCGACCCGCCCCGCCCTTCAGGCGCTGATGGCCACCCTTGCCCCCGCCGAAGCCACGGAAGCGCTGCACCGCTTCTTTGCGGCACAACCCATGCCCGCCGCGGACGAGGCCGCCCTGCTGACTGCGCATCCCGACCTGGCCGCCATGATCCCCCTGCGCCTTTCCACGCTGCTGGACGCAGGGGAATGGGTGCAGGCCGAACGTCTTTTGCCCCGTTTGCCCGAGGCTGCACGCCCGCTGCCCTTGGCGCGAATCGCCCTGCAATCGGGACGCGATGGCGTGGATGACCTGATCCTTGCCTTGCCCGCCGACAGCCGCGCCGATCCGGGACTGACCATGGATCGATTCCTGTGGCGGGTCCGTGCCAAGCAGCACGAAGGCGCGCAGGCCCTGATGCTGGAAGCCTCGGCCAGCCCCGAGAGGCTGCGCGACCCGGTCCAATGGGCACCGATGCGGGTGGATTACGCACGCCTTGCCATGCGGAACGGCGACTGGTCCCGCGCCCTGCGGCTGGCCGCGCCGCATTTCCTGCCCCCGGACAACCGGCATTACGCCGATCTGGAATGGCTGGCGGGCTTTGCAGCGCTCAAGACTGGCGACCCTGCCCGCGCGCTGGACCATTTCCGCCATCTGGAAACCGTTGTCGGCGCGGCCATCAGCAAGTCGCGTGCCCATTACTGGCAGGGCCGGGCCCATGAAGCCATGGGCGACGAATCTGCGGCGCAAACGGCCTATGCGGCGGCGGCGGATTATCCCGGCACCTATTACGGCCAGCTGGCCATGGAGAAAACGGGCCGCCCCCTGCCGGAGGATTATGCGGTCGCAGGCGCGGCCATCGACACGCTGCCCAACTGGCGTGGCAGCACCCTGCGCGAGAACGGCCTCTTCCGGGCCGGCCTGTGGCTGATCGCCTCCGGGCGGCGGGACGAGGCGCAGCGTTTCTTCCTGCACCTGGCGCAGACGGCATCGCCCGAGGATATCGCCCGCATGTCGCGCCTGATGTACGAGGCCGGAAGCCCCTGGCACGGGCTGCGCCTTGCCAAGCAGTCCGCCAACCAGGGCGTGATCTGGCCCGCCGCGCATTTTCCGCTGACGGGTCTGGAGTCCGAGGATCTGGGCCCGCCGCCCGAACTGGTCATGGCCATTGCCCGGCAGGAATCGGAATTCAACCATACGGCCGCCAGCCCTGTCGGCGCGCGGGGCCTGATGCAGGTCATGCCCGCCACGGCCGAACAGATGGCGCGCAAGATCGGCGCCCCTTATGACGAGCCTCGGCTGTCGCAGGACGCGGCCTACAATGCGCGGCTGGGTTCAGCCTATTTGACGGGGCTGGCGGATCGCTTTGGTCCCTCGGTGGCACTGATCGCTGCGGGCTATAACGCCGGGCCGGGGCGATCAGCCCGCTGGCTGAACGATTTCGGCGATTTGCGGCGCGAGGCCGACCCGATCGACTGGGTCGAACTGATCCCTTTCGACGAAACGCGCAACTACGTCATGCGGGTGGCCGAGGCGCTGCCGGTCTATCGCGCCCGCATTCACGGCAAGCCCGCCCCTGTCGTCACGAGGTGGGACCTTTCGGGCGGTGGCCAGGTGCCGCCGCCCCCCGCGCGGCTGACACTGGCCCTTTCGGCCCCGCCTCGGCCCAAGCCCTTTATCGGCCCGCGCCTGCCGGAGGGATGGTTCAGCCGGATTTCCGCCGCTGTCGCAGCAGAGTGAAGATGCCGGCGGCGACAACGATGACTCCGCCCAGAACGACGTTGCTGCGCAAGGTTTCCCCAAACAGCCAGACGCCGATGATGCTGACCCAGACCAGTTGGGTATAGGCGAACGGCTGCAGGGCCGAGGCCTCGGCCATCTCGTAGCTGCGGATCATCAGGTAATGCGAGGACATGCCGCAGATGCACAGGCAGCCCATCCAGATCCAGTCCGTCGGCGCCAGCCACTGCCAGTCCCAGATGCCGACCAACGTGATCGCAACCGCCCCCGAAATGCCGGTCCAGAAAAAGCTGACCATGGCCGGATCATCGCGCGACACATGCCGCGTCAGCAGGCCGTAGAGCGCAAACAGCAGCGCGGCCACAAAGGGCAGCAGCGCAGTGACGCTGATGACGCCCCCGCCGGGGTTCAGGATCACCAGGATACCCGCAAAGCCGATAGCGATCGCCGTCCAGCGCCGCCAGCCGACCTTCTCGCCCAGAACCGGGCCCGACAAGGCCGCGACCAGCAGCGGATACACCGAAAAGACCGCATGCGTCTCGATCAACCCCAGGCGCACGAAGGCCTCGATCATCACCAGCACCTCCATCGCCAGGATGACGCCACGGACGATCTGGGTCAGGGGGCGCTTGGTGCGGATGGCCCGCCGCAAGCCGCCGGGCTGGCGCGCGACCAACGCCACGACAAAGGCCGCAAAGACCCAGTACCGCAACATCACGATCAGTGTCGCGGGGTAAGCGTTGCCCAGCACGCGGGAAAACCCGTCCTGCAGCGCGAAGATGAAGCTGACCGCGCACATCAGGATGATGGCCAGCCCGGTCCGGTCGCGCACGGGCCGCGTCACGGGTGGAAGGGGCGGCGGAGCGGAGGCCGTGGCGGCCGATCCGGCATAAGGCACAGGGGAATGATCGTCAGGCATGAGGGCGCTTTCAGGAACGGCCCGTGTTGCCCCTGTCGTATCCCGAGGTCAAGCGATGGCAGCATTGCAGAACGTGCAAGGCTGCCACCGGACGGTTTATTCCCGCGAACGGATGATCTTGGAAAAAGGCTCCAGCAGGGATGGGTTCGATGCGATGATGCGTCCCGACTCCAAGGGGCTGTCGCCTTCGCGGATGCCTTCGACAAAGCCGCCGGCCTCGCGGACCAGCAGAATGCCGGCCGCCACGTCCCAAGGCTTGATGCCGCGCTCCCAATAGCCGTCAAAGCGGCCCGCCGCCACATAGGCCAGATCCAGCGCCGCCGCGCCAAAGCGGCGCACGCCGGCCGTGATCGGCATAAGCCGCGCCAGATCCTGCAGCGAGGCCGGGAGCGGGCCGTGCCCGGCAAAGGGAATGCCCGTGGCAAAGATCGAATCGATCATGCGCGTGCGGCCGGAAACGCGCAAACGCTGGTCGTTCATGTAAGCGCCGCCGCCCTTTTCGGCCACGAACATCTCGTCCTTGGCGGCATCGAAGACGACAGCGGCCACGATCTCGTTCTTGTGTTCCAGCGCAATGCTGACAGCCCAGTGCGGCAGGCCGTGCAGGAAGTTCGTGGTGCCGTCCAGCGGATCCACGATCCAGCGGCGGGTGGGGTCGTCGCCCGCATCCTCGCCCGTTTCCTCGCCCAGCCAGCCATAGGAAGGCCGGGCGTTCATCAGTTCTTCCTTGATGATGCGCTCGGCCTCCCGGTCGGCGCGGGTCACAAAATCGCCGGCGCCCTTGACGCTGACCTGAAGGTTCTCGACCTCGCGGAAATCCTTGACGAGGCCGCGCCCGGCCTTGCGGGCGGCCTTGATCATGACGTTCAGATTGGCGCTTGCCATCGGGTGCTCCGGA
>NZ_JBKGUN010000116.1:0-3594 GCF_046462195.1 Paracoccus sp. (in: a-proteobacteria)
ACGAACAGAACCGCGGCCAGCGCCCTGCCCATCGCCATGTCGGGTCCGCGCAACCGCCACACCATGACGAGCGCTGCGATCAGAAAGGCAAAGTTGGTCAGCGCGTTGATTGGCTCGGACCAATAGTCCGCGCCAGTCCGCTCGCAATAAGCGTTCACTGGGGCCAGCCAGTCCATCACCTGCTCCTTCGCAGTGCTGCACAGAAGGTTTCAAAGCACATCCTACACTGCGAGCGGCAAAAGAAAGTGACGTCTGCGACGCAAAGCAAAAGTGTCGCAGGAAAATCCAGAGCCCCGCCTACATGCCATGCTACCGGCTGTTCTCCTGAGATGCGTCAAACGCAGGTTTTTCTGCCTTCACACGAGCAGCCGTTCTCCAAGGCCGCCGCAGCTTCCTTCGGAACTCCTGATGGCCTCCCCCCGTTGCTGCGAGCAGATGGACAGGAGGCACCATGTTACGCTCGATCCTGATGGGTCTTGTTGCCGGCCAGCGCTCGATGACGCCGCTTGCCGCATTGGCCGGTGCCGCGCGTCGCGGTACTCTTCCGTACGACAATCCTGAGGCACGGCTGATGAGCCTCCCGCAGGTCGCGGCCGGCGGAGTGGCAATGTCTGCGGCAGAAATGGCGGGCGACAAGATGAAGACCGCGCCAGATCGCACAGTGTTTCTTGGCCTGCTTTCCCGAACAATCACTGGCGGCTTTGCGGGGGCAGCCCTTGCTCCACCACAGCGTCAGGTCGCAGGTGCGGCGCTTGGCATGGGAGCAGCCATAGCGTCGTCCTACTGTGGGCTTGCCATGCGCAAGTGGGCCATACAGCGATGGGGTCAGACATCCTCAGGCTTCCTTGAGGACGCCATTATACTGTCAGCAGCGATCGCGATTGCGAACACGAAGTAAGGATCTACTCAAAGAGCTCACAGTAGACGACCGCAGCTTGCCATCAGCGGCATCCAAATCCGATCCAGTGATGCACTGAGAGGGTCCGTTTGCCGCTAATGCTTCGAAGCTGAACCGTAGCTCCGCCATCGTCCGTAACAAACGTGCATCGATGGTGGATACGAGGCCCGCCCTCCACCGCAAATTAAGTATGTGATACCAACGGCTCTGAGCATTGACCGCTTTACAGATTTGCCCGTCGCAATTGATCGGACGCGCTCAGGGTCGTCAGTGAAGGCGCTCCACGCGCTGCAGCATAGCCCGCGCGTCTCCTACCTGCCCCGGCCCCCCGTCGAGGCTCCGTCTTCTGCACGATCTGCATGATATTTCTTGTGGCGAATCGTGAAGCGGGCCTACTCTCAGGGTTGCTAGACCGAAACAGATTGCAGAACTGCAATCGGAGGGAGGCAATACCAATGACATATCAGAATCTGAAACGCATCTCGGCTGCGGCCTGTCTTGGCGCAGTCATTGCAGGTTCCGGCTTTGCCCAGGATGCAGAGGGGAATGCCGAACTGAAGGAGCGTCTGGATGAAGCTCTTTCCGCTCCGGTGGAGCGAGGTGACATCCCGATGGCTGTGGGAGGAATCACAACGGCTGATGAGGCAATCTATACCGGTGCCTTCGGTGTCCGGGATATAGGTGGTGAGGATGCCGTATCCGAGGGCTCGGTCTTCAATATCGCCTCCATGACCAAGGCCATCGTCGCGGCGGCGGCCATGCAGCTGGTGGAGGAGGACAAGCTCGATCTCGATTCCCCGATCTCGACCTGGCTTCCGGTTGCGGACCGCCTGATGGTCCTGGACAGCTTCGATGCCGAGGGCAAGCCGGTTCTCAGGGAGCCCAAATCGGAAGTCACCCTGCGCCAGCTGATGACCCATACATCGGGGCTTGGTTACACGACATGGAACGAAAAGCTCGACCAGTATGTCAAGGCTACGGGTCCTCTGCCGGCGCTTGACTACGAAGACGAAGAAACCTGGTTGCGCCCCCTCGTCTTCGACCCCGGAGAGGGATGGGCCTATGGTGAGAGCATCGATTGGATCGGCTACCTGGTGAAGGAGGTCAGCGGACAGCCCCTCGAGGAATACGTTACGGAGAACATCACTGGCCCTCTTGGGATGACGGACACGGGCTGGACTCTCACGCCCGAGATGGAAAGCCGGAGGGTGACCAGCCACGAACGAAAAGAAGACGGAAGCCTGGTAGGCACGGACTGGATCACGGACCAGAACCCCGCGAGGGATTATGGTGGCGGTGGGATGTATAGCACTGTTCCCGACTACATGAAGTTCATCCGGATGATCCTGAATGATGGCGCCGTGGACGGCACGCAGATCCTTGAACCCGAAACCGTCGAAATGATGGCGCAGAACCAGATGGGCGATAACCGGGTTTCCATGCTGACAACCTATGACCCGTCACGCTCCGCCGATGCGGAATTCTTCCCCGGCCTGGAAAAGACCTGGGGCCTCAGCTTCATGATCAACGAGCAGGTGGCACCGACGGGCCGGCCGGCTGGAAGCCTGGCATGGGCCGGACTCCGCAACACGTTCTTCTGGATTGACCGGGAGAACGACATCGGCGGTGTCTGGATGAGCCAGCTCCTGCCATTCGTCGATGAAAAGACTGTCCAGTCATTCTATGATTTCGAGACTGCCTACTACGACACGGCGGAAACAACGGCGGCAGCAAACTGACCCCAGTAACAAAGCGAAATGGCCCTGACTGATTGGCAGGGCCATTTTGCATTCCGTTCCGGAACAGGGCAGAAACAATACGCGAAAGCGGTCAACGCCTAAGGCCGTTGGTATGAGTGGGCCATTATCGCTGCACCTGCATTCGCTGCGGCCAGCGCGAACGGCGAAGGGCTCTTCACGTCGTCCACCTGGCGCTCTCCAATGACTGTTTTTTCCGAAGGGCAGAAGCTGCTGGTACATACACCAAGAGGTTTCATTTCGTTGGCAAAGGGAAGGCTCACTGCTGGGACGTGACAGGCCCGAAAGGCCCGCGAAAGGGAGCAAGGGCAGGACAACGGCTTGGACTGGGTCTGCCTCACCTGCGGAGCCTGAATAGGTTGGTAATCAACACGAAGCGATGACCCTTTCAAGGGCAGCTTGGAGCCGTTCTGCAGGCAATTCCGGCTCCGCAAGCCAAAGTCTCTCTACTCAGCTGCAGAGAGTTCAATCGACCGGTTCTGCGCGGCAGCGACTGCCGGCCGGCAGAGGTTAGCGAGCCCGCCTTCGGCTTCGAAGATAGCCAGCGCCGCTTCCGTCGCACCTGCCTTGCTGGTTACAGCTTTCTTCACGGCCAAGGGAAGGCGTTGATCTGAGGTGGGAGGAGTAGAGGCCCCAAGAAGAGTTTGCCGCACCAGCCGGTCAGCCAACTCCTCACTCATTCCGGTCGCCATAGCTGCCCTGAGCATGTGATGCGAGAATGCAAAGACATATCCAGGACCGCTGCCAGCGACGGCTGTTGCTGCCTCGATCTGATCCTCCAATGGAAGCCAAGCAAAGTCTCCCACGCAGCGGAACACAGCATCAACTTGTGACCTGTCATCGGGTGTGTTGCGTTCTTCGGCATAGGCCACCGTCATTGCCTACCCTGCCAAAGCTGGCAGGTTCGGCATCCTCCGAATGACCCATAGGCACCCTAAC
>NZ_JBKGUN010000117.1:0-2625 GCF_046462195.1 Paracoccus sp. (in: a-proteobacteria)
TTCGGGTCCATGTCGGCGCACCCATCCCGCCGGACGAGCCCCGCGTGATGATGCAGGCGCTGAACCATGATCTGGAGATGCTGGTGCGGCGCCACATGGACCAGTGGTTCTGGGTCCATCGCCGCTGGAAATGAAAAGGCCCCGCGCGATGGCGGGGCCCTTCACGATCAGCTGGCGGCGGCGGTGCGGGCCGGGGCCGCATCCTCGCGGCGGGCGCGCAGCTCCTCGGCCACCAGGAAGGCCAGTTCCAGCGACTGGCTGGCATTCAGGCGCGGGTCGCAGGCCGTGTGATAGCGGTCCGACAGATCCTCGTCCGTCACGGCGCGCACGCCGCCGGTGCATTCGGTCACGTCCTTGCCGGTCATCTCGAAATGCACGCCGCCGGGGATCGTGCCTTCGGCCTTGTGGATGCCGAAGAACTCGCGCACCTCGCGCAGGATCGAATCAAAGGCGCGCGTCTTGTAGCCGGTCGACGACTTGATGACGTTCCCGTGCATCGGGTCGCAGGACCACAGCACGTTCGCCCCCTCTTCCTGCACGGCCCGGACCAGGCGCGGCAGATGGTCGCCCACCTTGCCTGCGCCAAAGCGCGCGATCAGTGTCAGCCGGCCCGCTTCGTTTTCCGGGTTCAGCTTGGCCAGCAGCACCTTGAGATCGTCCGCCGTGGTGGTCGGGCCGCATTTAAGGCCGATGGGGTTCTGCACGCCGCGGCAGAACTCGACATGCGCGCCGTCAGGCTGGCGCGTGCGGTCGCCGATCCAGATCATGTGGCCAGATCCGGCAATCGGCAGCCCGGTGGTCGAGTCGGTGCGTGCCAATGCTTCTTCGTATTCCAGCAGCAGCGCCTCGTGGCTGGTATAGAAATCGACCTTGGACAGCTGGTGCGCCGTGTCCGAATTCACGCCCGCCGCGTGCATGAATGCCATCGCGTCACTGATGCGGCCCGCGATGTCGCGATACTTGGCGGCCTCGGGGCCGTCCACGAAATCGGCGATCCAGCTCTGGACGCGATGCATGTCCGCGAACCCGCCGGTCGAGAAGGCGCGCAACAGGTTCAGCGAAGCCGCAGCCTGGGTATAGGCCGCCAGCATCCGCTGCGGATCAGGAATCCGCGACTCGGGCGTGAAGTCGAACCCGTTGATGATGTCGCCGCGATAGGAAGGCAGTTCCACCCCTTCCATCACCTCGGTGGGCGCGCTGCGCGGCTTGGCGAACTGGCCCGCCATGCGCCCGACCTTGACGACCGGCATCTGGGCGCCCCAGGTCAGCACCACGGCCATCTGCAGCAGGACCTTGAACGTGTCGCGCAGGTTGTCGGCGCTGAACTCGCTGAAGCTTTCGGCGCAATCACCGCCCTGCAACAGGAAGCCGCGACCGGCCGCGACATCGGCCAGTTGCGCCTTCAGGCGCCGCGCCTCGCCTGCAAAAACCAGCGGCGGATAGCGGCGCAGCTGTTCCTCGACCACGGCCAGCGCGGCAGGATCGGTGTAATCCGGCATCTGGACACGCGGATAGGCGCGCCAGCCGGCCTTGTCCCAGCCCTGGGTGGCGGTCTTGCGGTTCTCCTGCGTCATGTCCCGTGCTCCTTGGAAAATGGTCGCGCCGGTATAGTCGCTAACGGTCATCAGGGAAAGGCCCTGCCGCTTGCTCTGGCGGGCTTTTCCGCGCAGGATTGCGACCTCTTGCCGCGGCATCGAAACCCTGTTTGGGTGCGCGCTCGGACCCTGACCCAAGGCAGCATCATGCCACCTGAAAAACCTCGCCGATTCACGTTCCTTTTGCTGGATCGCTTCACGATGCTGCCGTTCACGGCAGCCATAGAGCCGCTTCGACTTGCCAATCGGGCCTCCGGCCGGGTGCTGTTCGACTGGCGCCTGGTCGGGCCCCGTGCCGACATGGCCGTGTGTTCGAACGGATCACGGGTTTTGCTGGACGGGGGCATCGAAGGCACAGCACCGCCCCCCGACCGTGACGAGGTCGTGGTGGTCTGCGGTGGGACCGAGATCGCCCGCGAAGGAACCCGCCCTGTCCTGTCCTGGCTGCGCCGGCAGGCCCGAAGCGGCGCGGCGATGGGCGCGGTCTGCACCGGGTCCTGGATCCTGGCCGAGGCCGGGCTTCTGGACGGGCGCAAGGCCACGATCCACTGGGAAAACCACGACGGTTTCGCCGAAGCCTTTCCGGAGGTGGATCTTTACCGGTCGGTCTTCGTCCATGACGGCAATCGGCTGACGGCGGCAGGGGGCACGTCCTCGATCGACCTGATGCTGCACCTCATTGCCGAAGCGCATGGCGACGCGCTGGCCGCCGATGTGGCGGACCAGATGCTGCATACGGCCATCCGCACAGACCAGGACCGCCAGCGCCTGTCGATCCCGACCCGCATCGGCGTGCGCCACCCGCGTCTTGCCGCCGTGATTGCGCGGATGGAGGCCAATCTGGAGGACCCGATCAGCCCGGCGCAGCTTGCGCTGGATGCCGGAATGTCGACCCGGCAGCTGGAGCGCCTGTTCCGCCGCTATCTGAATCGCAGCCCCAAGCGGTATTACATGGAAACGCGCCTGGCCCGCGCCCGCAACCTGCTGATGCAGACCGAGATGTCGATCATCGAGATCGCGCTGGCCTCGG
>NZ_JBKGUN010000118.1:0-3143 GCF_046462195.1 Paracoccus sp. (in: a-proteobacteria)
AAATGACAAGCGGCGGTCAGCTTTCGCGGAAGGCACGGTTGAAGTAATCGGCCAGCGGCTTGACCAGATAGGCCATGGGGCTGCGCTCTCCGGTCTGGATATACACCTCGACCGGCATGCCGGGCACCAGGGCCAGCGTGCCCAGTTTTTCCAGTTCAATGGCGGGAATGGTCACCTCGGCACGGTAATAGGGCGCCCGCGTCGCCTCGTCGATGAGCGCATCGGCCGAAAGACGGGCCAGCACGCCGTCGATCTCAGGCGTGGTGCGCGACGAAAAGGCCGAGAAACGCAACACGACGGGCTGGCCGGGTTGCACCTCGTCGATGTTGATCGTGGCGACGCGCGCCCCGATCACCAGCGGCCGGTCTTGGGGAATGATGTAAAGCAGCGGGTCGGCCGGCCGGATCACCGAACGGGGCGTGGTGACCTGCATGTTGTAGACAAGGCCCGAAACCGGTGCGCGGATCTCCAGCCGGTCGATCTGTTCGGCCAGGCTGCGGCGCCGTTCGGCCAGTTCCAGCTCCCGGTATCCCAGGTCGCGCAGCTCCGTTTCGGCCGTTTCCCGGCGTTGGGCGGCCAGCTGAAGGCGCTGGATCTGCAGTTCCGTTTGGCGGATCGCAGCCGAGGCACGGCCGGCCTGCAGCGCGCCCAGTTCCCCATCCATGCGGGCGGCCTCGCGTTCCAGCGCCAGAACGCGCGACGCTTGTGCCAGCCCGCGCGCCAGCAGGCTTTTCTGGTCGGTCAGCTCGCGGCCGATCAGTTCGCGCTGCGTGGCAAGCGCGGTCATCTGCGCGTCAATGCCGTTCACCTCGGAATCGATCTGGTCCGACTGCTTGGCCAACTGGTCCAGCGACTGGTGCAGGGTTTCCAACCGGGTCGCGAACAGGCTGGACTGGCCTTCGACCAGATCGGCCAAGGCCTCGGAGCCTTGCGCCGCTTCCACCAGTTCATCGGGAAAGGTGACAGCCTCGGCATCGGCACGCTCGGCCTCCAAGCGGCCGCGGCGGGCCAGGATCTCGAAGTACTGACCTTCGACGATCCGGTGCTCGGTTTGCAGCATGGTGCCGTCCAGCGCCAGCAGAAGATCCCCTGCCGACACCTCGGCCCCGTCCTGCACGGCAATGGTCTGGACCACGCCGCCGTCGGGATGCTGGACGATCTGGCGGTTCTGTTCCACCTCGACCTGTCCAGGCGCGACCACCGCACCCGAGATGCGGGTCTGCGTGGCCCAAGCCGCAAAGCCGCCTACCAAGACGATCACGGCAATCAGTCCCGCCAGGATCGGTCCCTTGACCGGCCAGCGCGTTGCATCCGCAGAAGGCTTCATGCCACGCCGCCTTTCTGGCCCGCGCTTTGCGCCCGTTTAATTTGGGCCGAATTCTGCACCATCTGTTCCAGCACCTTGTCGCGCGGTCCGAAGGCGCGGACCTGGCCCGCCTCCAGCACCAGCAGGTTTTCACATTCGTGAATCGCGGCAGGGCGATGGGCCATGATGATGACCGCGCCGCCCTGCGCCTTGATGCGCCGGATCGCCTGGTTCAGCGCTTCCGAACCTTGGTTGTCCAGATGGGCGTTCGGTTCGTCCAGAACCAGCAGCACCGGGTCGGGATAAAGCGCGCGGGCCAGGCCGATGCGTTGCACCTGCCCGCCCGACAGGCGCCCCGCCGTCTGGCTGAGGCGCGTGTCATAGCCCTGCGGCAGGTCCAGGATCATCTGGTGCGCCGCCGCCCCGGTCGCTGCCCGGACCACGCGGTCGGGGTCCGGGTCGGATGACAGGCGGGCGATGTTTTCGGCAATCGTGCCGTCGAACAGCGTCACCTGCTGGGGCAGATAGCCGATCAACCCGCCCAGCACGTCCGGGTGATACTGATCCAGCGTCGCCCCGCCCAGCCGGACCTGCCCGGCCCCCAAGGGCCAGGCTCCGATCAGCGCGCGGGCCAGCGTGGACTTGCCCGCGCCCGAAGGCCCGATCACGCCAAGTGCCGTCCCTGGCGCCACGCCAAAGCTGACGCCGCGCAGGGTGACCGCGCCTTCGCCCGGGGGGGCAACGGTCAGGTTGCGCACCTCCAGCCGGGCTTCGGGACGGGGAAGGGGAGTGCGCGGCGCTTCGGACGGCTGGCGCGTCAGCAGCGCCGCCAGCCGGTGCCATCCGTCCTGCGCGGCCTGAACGGCAGGCCAGCCGCCGACCAGCTGATCGACCGGCGCCAGCGCCCGCCCCATCAGGATCGAGCTGGCGATCATCGCGCCCGGCGTCAGCTGATGGCGCAGCACCAGCCACGCCCCGGCCGCCAGCATCGCGCTTTGCAGGAACAGGCGGAAGCTGCGGGAAAACACCGTGAACCCGTTCGACACGTCGCCCGCCCGCACCGTGTTGTTCTGCACGTCGACACGTGCGCGGCGCCAGCGCGCAAAGGTCGCCTGCCGCATGCCGAGCGCCCCGATCACCTCGCCCTCGTCGCGGTAAAGGTCGGCCATCCGTTGCGCTTGGGTTCCGGCATGCATCGACTGCTGCAACGGCACGCGCGTCATCACCCGGTTCAGCACCGTTGTTGCGACCAGGATCAGCCCCCCGGCGGTCGCCACCACGCCCAGCACCGGATGAAAGACATACACCGCCCCCAGAAAGAGCGGCACCCATGGCAGGTCGAAGACCGCCAGCATCACCGGCGAGGCGATCAGCCGCTGCACCGAGTCGAGATCGCGCAGGCCTGCCGCGGCGGCGGCCGATTCATTGCCGCGCAGCGCTCCTTCGCGCAGGGCGGCCTGAAAGACCCGCCCCTCCAGCTGGTCCTGGAAACGGGCGGCCACGCGCTGCATGACGCGCCCGCGGATCATGTCCACCATCCCCATCAGCAAAAACAGGAAGATGACCAGCACGAACAGCGCCGTCAGCGTTTCGACCGAGCGCGAGGCCAGAACGCGGTCATAAACCTGCAGCATGAACAGCGGTCCCGTCAGCATCAGCAGGTTCACCACGACGGAAAACAGCCCCACCGCCAGAAACAGCCGCCAGCCGGTGCCGCGCACGGCGCGCAATTCGCGCAACCCTTGGTCCTGACCCATCGTCACGTTGTCACCTGCCCTGCCCACCGATGGGGTTGCCTCGTTGTCGGGACAACCATATCACCCCGGGAAACTGTTAC
>NZ_JBKGUN010000119.1:0-6043 GCF_046462195.1 Paracoccus sp. (in: a-proteobacteria)
TCACAGTAGCAGGCAGTGGACCGTTTCTGGATGTTATCCCGCGACAAGTCAGTTTTTGTAATACCACTATACGCTCGGATGCGCCTCTGATCGTGGAGGACGCCAGCCTACACCCTGCGTTTTACGACAATCCTCTGGTCACCGGCCCTCCCTATGTCCGCTTTTACGCAGGGGTGCCGCTTTTGTTTATGCGGGAAGTCAGGCTGGGCGCCCTCTGTATCTGCGATCAAGAACCCCGGAGATTTTCTCTCGGTGACATTGCAGAACTAGAGGACTTGGCCGATCAGATTATCAGCCGGATTTCTGATGCGCAATTTCCCCCTCTTTGAAATTCTATCCAAAGTAGGCTGCGGTGGCCACTTCCGGGACCGGAAGGTGCTTCAAGCGCCGGGGGGAGTGTTCGCGGAGCAGCAATGCCTTGGATGACGGGTACATGCTCCTAAATCAACTTCGACCGAAGCTGCTTAATCGGCGAAGGTTCCTGCCAGTTGAAACTTGCCCGGATCCATGGCCTTGTAAGACCAACCATGGAACGGTGCCCAAGCCGCGGGCCACCGAAGGATGCGGGCGAAATCGGCGATGGGATACTACTTTGAACGTTACGAACAGCGGGAACCCCCTGAGCCGGTGCCCCATTCGGAAGGGCGCCAACTCCTCTATCAGTTCCTCGCAGTACTCGCCCTCGTCACCGGTGCCTGGTATCTCCTCTGGCGCTGGACGGAGAGCCTTAACTACGATGCTCTATGGTTTGCCATCCCGCTCGTAATTGCTGAGACGACAGCGTTTATCGGCTTGATCTTCTTCACGATCAACATGTGGAAGACCAGTGACCCGCCGATCCTGCCGCCACCCGCTTCAGTCAAGGACTGTGTAGACGATCCTGAGGCACCTGATCGACCCGTCGCCGTGGATGTATTCTTCACAACCTACAACGAAGAGGTAGATCTTGTGCGACTCGGCGTGCGTGACGCCGCGAAGATGCGCTATCCTCACCCAATCGACCTGCGCATCCACATCCTCGATGACGGACGCCGCCCAGAAATGCAGCAAATGGCGGAGGAGGAGGGCGCCAACTACATCACGCGCGACAATAATATCGGCTTCAAGGCGGGGAACCTTCGCAATGCACTCGAGGTCAGCACCGGTGATTTCATCATCATCTGCGACGCGGACACACGCCCCCTTCCTACGATGCTTGAGCGCACCCTAGGCTATTTCCGGGATCCCGACATGGCGTGGGTGCAGACGCCACAATGGTTTTACGACATTCCTGAGGGCACGCCCATTGCAGAAGCGTTGGGCAGGAGGCTCGGCGGCTTCGGCCGGGCCATCGGACATGGTCTTGAGCGTATCGCAGGCCCGATCCGGACCGGCAGCGACCCCTTCGTCAATGACCCGGAGATGTTTTACCAAATCATTCTGCGGCGGCGAAATTGGGCCAATGCTTCCTTCTGCTGCGGGGCAGGGTCAATCCACCGGCGCGAGGCGGTAATGCAGGCCGCTCTCACTGCCTACGGCGAGACCGTCACAAAGCAGGCCGAGAAAGATGAAGCGGCGTTCCGCCGGATAACCGGTGAAAAGGCGCTTGCCCAAGATGTACGGGCGCATCTGCGCGGGCAGGCTGCACTGGCGACCGAACTTACCCCCTATAAATTTCACGTCTCTGAAGACATCTATACGTCGATCATCCTGCATTCGGACCCGAACAGGCGGTGGAGATCTGTTCTGCATCCGTGGGTGGAATCCAAAATGCTGTCGCCACAAGACCTTCTCGCCTGGTCAATCCAGCGCTTCAAGTATGCAGGCGGCAGCCTTGACATCCTGTTCCACGACAACCCGCTCCTGCGATCAGGCCTCTCCTTGCCGCAGCGGCTGATGTATGGTGCGACGTTTTGGTCCTACCTGTCCGGCATCTGGAACGTGGTATTCCTGCTGGCGCCGATCATCTATCTTTTCTCGGCGATCGCGCCAGTTTCGGCTTATTCCGTTGATTTCTACAAGCACATCCTGCCGTTCCTGATCCTGAACGAGCTTGCCACTCTGGTTGGAACCTGGGGGATCGCCGGCTATAAGTCGCGGCTGTGGTACTTGTCCTTCTTCCCACTCAACCTTCGCGCCCTCTGGTCCGTCGTCAAGGGCGAGAAGATCAAGTTTCCCGTCACGCCCAAGGAGCGCCAGACAGGTACCTTCCAGCAATTGGTGATCCCGCAGATCGCGGTTGTGGTCCTGACGGTGGCCGCACTTGTCTTCGCCCTGGCGGCCTACCTGATGGGCTCCGACAACTACACCGCCGGCGGCCTTGTCGCCAATGCGTTCTGGGGGGCGAACAACATTCTTGCCATGAGCGGCATCATCCGGGCAGCCTTCTGGCGCCCGGAAGAAGAACCCATCACTCAGGAGGCCATCGCATGACCTTTCGCCAGGGGCTGCTGGCCGCGCGCGGCAACATCGTCTTCTTGCTGGCACTCATTGTCGCCTTCGCCTTGATCTTCGCCCTTGAATCCTGGGAGCCGAGCCAGGAGCAAGCGACGACCAGTTGGTTACCAGAGGAAGAGGCGGCATACGAGCCGCCACCCTTCCAGGAACTCACTGCGGATCAGCTAGAGGCCGCACATGCGGCCTGGGGCTACTTCGAGGCGAATATACGTCCCGAAACTGGTCTGGCCGACTCCGTGGCAGACTACCCAGCCACGACGCTCTGGGATACCGGATCCTTCCTTCTTGGCGCAGTCTCTGCCGAAAGGCTGGGCATCCTGAGCCGCACACGCTTCGATGCAATCGTGGAAAAGGCTCTCGGCAGCCTTTTGGAGATGCCGCTCTTTGCAGAACTCCTGCCAAACAAATCTTATGACACCCGCACCTTGCAGATGACGAATTATGCAAACGAACCGGTCGAGCAAGGGATCGGCTGGTCCGCGCTTGATCTTGGGCGCATGCTCGTGTCCCTGCACACGATCATGCGCTACTATCCGGAACATGCACCTGCGGTCAGTGCGGTGCTTGACCGTTGGGATATAGGTGCCGCCGTTCGGTATGGCGAAATGGTCGGAGCAGAGCCTACCGCAGAGGGCGGCTATGTCCTGCTGCAGGAGGGACGCCTCGGTTACGAGCAATATGCCGCAAAGGGCTTTGCTGTCATGGGCCATGACGTGCAAGAGGCGCAGCGTGTCGAGACGCATCTAGATTGGGTTGATGTCTTCGGCACCGAGGTTCCGGCGGATCAACGCAGTCCAGAAGTATTTGGAGGTCACACCTACACCCTCAGCGATCCGTATATTCTGCACGGACTGGAGTTCGGATGGGACACTCGCACCGAAGCCCTAGCCCGCCGGGTCTTTGAGGCACAAGAGCGCCGCCATGCCGAGACAGGGATCGTTACCGCAGTCACCGAGGATCATCTCGACCGGCCACCGCATTTCGTCTACAGCACCGTCGTCGGCAATGGTCAGCCGTGGAACGTACTCACTGATACTGGAGAGCAGGCCACGGATTACCGCACCCTGAGTACCAAGGGATCGATTGGTTGGCATGCCCTCTACCGAAATGACTACACCGCGCTTTTATTGTCTACCATAGCGGACCTGCAGACACCGGAAGGTTGGATGGCCGGACATTATGAAACATTCAACGAGCCCAACACAGTTCTGACCGCAAACACGAACGGGGTGATCCTCTCCGCATTGCATTACGGGGTGTTCGGCCCGATCCTGCATCCCCGCATCCCGGAGGATGAAAGCAGAATAGGCAGCCAAGCGACGGCGAGGAGGAAGTGAAGACTTCGTTTGCGCACCGTACAGACGTAGCCCCCTGCTGCCGGGCAGGAGGCGACCGTAGCCTGAGGTCAAAATCAAGATGAATATCAACACAGGCAGATGCTGTAATTCATTACGGTATTACAATAGCTCGAAGGTTCCAGATGATCTCTCGCCCCCTCTTTGCCCCGTTTTTTGGGGCTATACTGCTCCAGTCCCTGTTTCTGGTCGGGGCGGGTTTACCTGCGGCGGCCGACAACCACTGGCCCGATCGGCCTCTGACGGCCACCGATCCAGTGGCTCTTCCGCGGCACGGGCCACTGACTGAGGAAGAACTCGAGATGGCGCGCATCGCATGGCGCTATTTCGAGAACAATCATCAGCCGCAAAGCGGTTTGGTGAATTCAACGCACAACTATCCGTCTGTGACGCTGTGGGATACTGCCTCCTATATTGCAGGGCTTGTCGCGGCACATTCCTTCGGCATTGTGCAGGATGCAGAAGCAGAAGAGCGCCTGCGCAGCGTCCTCGCCACTTTGGAGCACATTCAACTCTTCCGAAATGAATGTCCGAACAAGGCCTACAACACCCAGACGGTCCAGCTGGTCAATTACGTGAACGAGCCGGAAGAGATCGGCTGCTCGGCGATCGACATTGGACGTTTGTTGATCTGGCTGCGGATTGTCCAGCAACGCTATCCTCAATTTGAAGAGGTTCCAGACCGGATCGTTCGGCGCTGGAACTTTTGCGGCCTCGTGCAAGAGCCCGGAGTAACCTACGGCACGGCTTTGACCGAGGACGGTGTCGTTCGTTACCTTCAGGAAGGCCGACTCGGATATGAGGAGTACGCGGCCGAGGGATTTGCGCTTTGGGGTTTTGACGTGTCCACCGCACTTGAACCCGAGCCCTACGAAACAATCTGGCTTTACGGAGTGGAGGTCGCCTATGACAGCCGCGACCCGCGCATCCTCGGAGCCCATAACTATGTGGTGAGCGAAAGCTACGCGCTTGGAGGGGTGGAATTCGGTTGGGATTATTTCAACGGCGGTCAGATCGAGGATTGGCTCCCACGTTTTGCGCAGAACATCTACACGGTGCAAGAGCGCCGCTTTGAAGCGACTGGAATTGCCACGGCCCGTACCGAGCACCAACTTGCGGAAGCTCCCTACTTTGTCTACGACACGGTCTTCAGTAATGGCCGCCCCTGGGCGACGATGACAGAGGGGGGCGAGTTCATGCCCCAACTGTCTGCCGTAGCGCTGAAGGGCGCGCTTGGACTATGGGCGCTGTGGGAGACCCCTTACACGGACATGATCTTTGATCTGATCAAGCCGCAGTTCGATCCGCAGCTCGGTTTTTACGAAGGGGTGTTTGAAGAAGGTGGGGAGCCGATTCGGACCCAAACATCGAACAACAACGGCATCATGCTCGAGACATTGCTCTTCAAGGTTGAAGGTCCGCTTCTGCAGGATCTAAGCCGCGATCCGACTGCCTGGGCGGCAGGTGTGGACGACAAGATCGCCGAGGCGAACTGCCTTCCCGAGCCGCAGGTGCGCTGAACGTTTGCGCGGCTATCTCTCGGCGGCGCTGTCTTCTACAGTCAAGGGCAGCTGGCACCCGCCTCGTACAGTTGTGACGGACGCCCGTAATTCTTCTGGGCGTGCAGAGGCGGGAAAGAGCGGTCCATCTTGGCGGTAAGCCAGAGCCTCAAGGACAAAGGCATTTGTGGCGCTGGTCCGCGTGCGTTCGTGTGCTCCCGAAAGCTCGTAGCGGCCTTCGCCCCAGCCATTCTCGCTGTAGAGAGGTGTCACCGCTTGAAGCAGCGTCTCCGCATAATCGCTCTCCAAAAGTGTGGACATGGCAAAGGCCGCCCGGGTCGACAGGAGCGCTAGGGGCGGAAAGGCCGCACCGCCCGGGTCAATTGTGCTCCAAGGATAGCCATTTGTGATCACCGTATCGTAGATCGCGAAAGGCTCCGCACCCCGACGATAATCTGTTCGGGCGGTCAGGATGCCGGTGTCTCGGTAGCGTGCCTCTTGAACTGTATGCAGCGTCTCGAACAGTTCCTCGGCGGTGCGCACCCCGTCGAGGAGTTCGTTGTCTTCATCCTGACCAAGACCATTGAAGCCGAACTCGATCCCAAGATAAGCGGGTGGGGCCGTCATAAGCGGAGGAACGCGGACCGGTGTCTCGTCGACCTGAAACCATTCTCCGTAAATTTCTAAGCGATAATCTGGCACATCGAGGGCCACAGTCGGCAAATCGAGACCCCAGGCACGATAGCCTTGGAC
>NZ_JBKGUN010000120.1:0-11192 GCF_046462195.1 Paracoccus sp. (in: a-proteobacteria)
TCCGGCGTGGGTTCGATCGGTGAAACCGTCACCCTGTACGGCGACTACACCCTGGCCGACGGCCTGACCAACATCGAAGCCTATGTTGCCAACAACAACAACGAAGGCAACGAAACCGACAACGCGTTCGGCGTCGGCGTCAACTACGACCTGGGCGGTGCCCGTCTGGGTGCGTCGCTGCAGCGCGGCTACCAGGAGCAGATCACGGCCGACATGGGCGTGCGCTTCAACTTCTGATCCTTCCGATCGGCAGCAAAAGCGAAAGAGCGGGCCTTGCGCCCGCTCTTTTCTTTTTGTCATCTGTGGTCATGGGACTGGATGACATCAATCGCCGCATCAGGGCAGCAGAACAGGCCGCCGGTCGTAAAGCCGGCAGCGTCACGTTGATCGCGGTCAGCAAGGTGCAGCCGCCTGAACGGGTGGAGGCCGTGCTGAAGGCGGGCCACACCGTCTTTGGCGAAAATTATGTGCAGGAAACGCAGGCCAAGTGGCCTGACTGGCGGACACGGTTTCCCGGTGTCGCGGTCCACATGATCGGGCCGGTGCAGTCGAACAAGGCGCGGGCTGCGGTGCAGCTGTTCGATGCGATCCACACGCTGGACCGCATGACGCTGGCACGGAAACTGGCCCAGCAGATCGACGAACAAGGCCGCAGACCGGACCTGTTCGTGCAGGTCAACACCGGTGACGAACCGCAAAAGGCCGGGATCCTGGCTGACGAGCTGCCGGTCTTCCTGTCCTCCTGCGCAGATTTGGGTTTGCAGCCGCAGGGCCTGATGTGCATCCCCCCCGAGGGAGAAGACGCCGTCCCGCATTTCGACCTCCTGCGCCGGCTGGCGCAGGATCATGGGCTGTCCGGCCTTTCGATGGGGATGAGTGCAGATTTCGAGATGGCCATCGCCCATGGCGCGACCCATGTCCGCGTCGGCTCGGCAATCTTCGGCGCCCGAAACTACGGCTGAACCGTCGAGGCCTTGAACCGCATCGCCGCCGGCACGATCACCCGTGTGCCCGGCGCCGCATGCCGCGCGATCCAGATCAGGTGCGGGCGGGCAAAGGCAATGCAGCCTTCGGTCCCGAATCCCGGGCGGCGCCACTGGTGCAGAAAGATCGCCGACCCTGCACCCGGAACAGCATCCGGCCAGTTCCAGTCTGTTGTCAGGATCAGGTCATACAGCGGGTCGGCCCGACGCAACCGTTCGTGATTGGCCTGCAGCGGCGCGCGGGCATGGTGGTTATAGGCCGGATGACCCGGGTCATCGCACCACAGATCCCCCGGCCCGATGGGCTGCGCCCAAGGCGCAGGACAGGCCAGCCGGTCCGGCCGGTACCACAGCCCGGTGATCCGGTGAACGCCCGCGGGCGTGGCCCTGTCGCCCTCCCGCTTGGTGGGGCTGACGCCGCTCTTGCCGATGCTGCAGGGAAAGGTCCTCCCCCGGAACCACAATCCGCCGGGAATCAGGACCATGTCGAACGGGCTCACAGCAGGTGGCCTGACTTTGCCGCCTTGGTGTCGAGATAGCCGGTGTTGTGGCGGTTGCGCGGGACGATCAGGGGCACGCGCTCGGCCACGGCAATGCCCTGGCCTTCCATCATCGCCACCTTGCGCGGGTTGTTCGTCATCAGCCGCACGCCGGCAAAGCCGAGGCGCCGCAGCAGCGCCGCACCGATGCGAAAGTCGCGCTCGTCATCCTCGAAGCCAAGGCGATGATTGGCCTCGACCGTGTCGAAACCCTGATTCTGCAGGTCATAGGCGCGCATCTTGTTGGCCAGCCCGATCCCCCGTCCTTCCTGGTTCAGGTAGAGCAGGACCCCTGCCCCCGCCTGCCCCATGGCGGCAAGCGCAGCATTCAGCTGCGGGCCGCAGTCGCATTTGAGACTGCCCAGAACATCGCCCGTGAAACAGGCCGAGTGCAGGCGCGCCAAAACGGGCGCATCGCGGGGTGGATCACCAATCTCGACAGCGCAATGCTCCTCGGCACCATTGTCAGGGCGAAAGATGTGCAGCCGCGACCGCTCGGCTGCCAGCAGGGGAAGACGGGCTGCGGCCACGGGGGCCATGGCAGCTTCGGCTGCCAGCTGCACCAGCGCGGGGGCCGTCTGCAGGCGCGTCAGACCAACAGGCGCTTCTGCCCGGACCAGCAGCATCGCTGGCAGCAACTGGGCGGATTTGGCCAGCGCCAGGGCGACACGGTGATCCCGGGCGTCACCCTCCCGTTCCGTCATCAACGGACCCTTCATCGGGGTCATCAGGTCGCCCGAAGGGTCGGCTAGCGCCCGCAGCCAAGCCAGATCGGCATCGGCCGACAGGACCACGCGCGCCAGTTCGCCGTCATAGGCACGGGCCTTCAGCGTTTCGGCCCGCCGACCCGTCAGGGCCAGGACAGGGCGTCCAAGGGCCTGCAGGTCAGCCAGACGTGCAGGCGACAATGTCTCGACCGCGGCCACCAGATGATCGCCCACGGCAACGGGCAGGCCCATGCGCAGGTCGGCGCGCGCGCGGGAAATGGTTTCGGCAAGGGTCGGGATCAGGCTCATCGGGCCACGCTTTGTTGAAACAGTCTGAAACATAGCGCGGAAAACCGACAACTCCATGTGAGATTTTCATCATGTGGCTGGACGCACCGCGCAGGCATCCCCACTCATTGCCTCAAGCGAGCCAAAGGAGGCAACATGCCCGGATTGAAAAAAATTCTGCTGGTCGATGACGAGGAAGACCTGCGCGAAGCCTTGGCCGAACAGCTGGTGGCGACCGATGATTTCGACGTGACCGAGGCCGGCAGCGGCGCCGAAGCTGTCGAGGCCACCAAGAACGCGATCTTCGATCTGGTGGTGCTGGACGTGGGCCTGCCTGACACCGACGGTCGGGAATTGTGCAAGAAGCTGCGCAAGCTGAACGTGAAATGCCCCATCGTCATGCTGACGGGCCATGACACAGATGCCGACACGATCCTGGGCCTGGATGCCGGTGCGAATGATTACGTGACCAAGCCGTTCAAGTTCCCGGTGCTGCTGGCCCGGCTGCGTGCCCAGCTGCGGACGCATGAACAGTCCGAGGACGCGATCTTCCAGTTGGGGCCTTACACGTTCAAGCCGTCGATGAAGATGCTGATCGACCAGAAGGACCGCAAGATCCGCCTGACGGAAAAGGAAACCAACATCCTCAAGTTCCTGTACCGCGCGCAGGACGGCATCGTGGCCCGCGACGTGCTTTTGCACGAGGTTTGGGGATACAACGCCGGCGTCACGACACATACGCTCGAAACCCACATCTATCGCCTGCGCCAGAAGATCGAGCCCGATCCCTCGAACGCGCGTCTTCTGGTCACCGAATCGGGCGGCTATCGCCTGGTTGCCTGAGATGTGAGCGACCGGTTTCCGCAACGCCAAATTCTGCGGGAACCGGGTCGCCCCGGCGACGTTATGCCCCCGAAGCCCAGTGGTCGGCGGATACGGCCACACCCCCTCCCTCTCTGATGCCTCGGCGCGCCCCTCCGCGCCGGGGCTTTTTTCTGGTCAGCCGCGACCGTGCGGAGCGGTCCAGTCGATCTCCGGACCCACCGGGATGATGCGGTGGGGGTTGATCATGTCATGGCTGAAGTAATAGTGCCGGATGTAATGATCCGGATGCACAGTCCCGGCGACATCGGGCCATTGATACAACTCGCGCGCCCAGCCCCACAGATTGGGATAATCGACAATCCGACGCCGGTTGCACTTGAAATGCGTGTGATAGACCGGGTCAAAGCGCAGAACCGTCGTAAACAGGCGCCAGTCGGCCTCGGTGATCCGGTCGCCGGCCAGATAACGGTGATCGGCCAGAAGCCCCTCGATCCAGTCCAGGCTGTCGAACAACGGCACGACCGCCTTGTCATAGGCCCCCTGCGAGGTGGCAAAGCCCGCCTTGTAGACGCCGTTGTTGACGGTGTCGTAAATGCGTCCGTTCACGGCCTCGATCCGATTGTGCAGGTCGGCGGGCCAGTAATCGTCGCGGTTTCCGGTGATGCCGTCGAAGGCCGCGTTGAACATCCGGATGATGTCGGCACTTTCGTTCGACACGATCTGCCCAGTTTCACGGTCCCAAAGGACCGGCACCGTCACCCGGCCCGACGCGTCCGGGACGGCCTTCAGATACACGTCGCGGAGAAAGTCGAAGCCGAACTGCCGGTCTCCCGTCGCGCCTTCGAAGTCGGTACGGAATTCCCACCCGTCCTTCAGCATCTCGGGATGCACGACCGAAACCTCGATGTGGTCCTCCAGCCCCTTCAGCGCCCGAAAGATCATCGTGCGATGCGCCCAGGGACAGGCATGGCTGACATACAGGTGATAGCGTCCGCTTTCCGCCCTGAAGCCCCCCGCACCGGTGGGACCGGCGCTGCCGTCGGCGGTCACCCAGTTGCGGAACCTGGATGTGTCACGTTTGAATTCCCCGCCGGTGCTGTCGGTATCGTACCATTCGTCCCTCCAGACGCCGTTGACCAGTTGACCCATCGCCTCTCCTTTCGCGTTCTGGCGAGGGAACGGGCGTGGCGGCGCCTTGTTCCGGACCTTATCCGATGGCTTGGTCGCGGGTCTCGGCCTTCACCAGCAGCAGGGCGACCAAAGCCAGCAGCAACAGCACCGCAAAGCTGCCGATGGCCAACCCGAAGCCGCGGGCAAAGACCACGGCCAGAAGGCTGGGCGCCAGGATGCCGCCAAGGCGGGCCACCGCACTGGCCGTTCCCATGCCGGTGCCGCGCAGATGCGTCGGGTAAAGCTCGGGCGTGAAGGCATAAAGCGCACCCCAGGTGCCCAGCAGGGCGAAGCTCATCACCATCAGGGCCGTGGCGACCAGAACCGGCCCGCTGGCCAGGGCAAACAGCCCGCATCCCGCCGCGCTGAGCGCCAGAAAACCGGCCAGCGTCGGGCGGCGGCCCACCGCCTCGACCCCCCAAGCCGCCAGCGCATAACCCGGCACCTGCGCCAGCGCCAAGACCACTAGAAAGCCATAGCCGCGCACAAAACCGAAGCCCTCGGTCGCCAGTTGTCCCGGAACCCAGACAAAGACGCCGTAATAAGACAACGAAACCAGGAACCAGACCGCCAGCACGCCCAGCGTCGCGCGGCGCAGCGGCGCGGCCAGAATGGACTGGGCGCCGCCCGCAGGCAGGGGCGCGGGCTTCAGATGCGCTTGGGCGGGCAGCGGCGCAGCCCCGTTTACTCGCAGGACATGGTCGATGACGGCACGCGCCTCGGCTTGGCGGCCCTTGCGGACCAGATACATCGGCGATTCGGGAATCCAGAAGCGCAGGAAAAAGCCGATCAGCGCCGGCAGCGCTGCCACAAGAAAGATCCAGCGCCAAGGGGCCTCGGCCCCGAAGGATGCGGCAGCCCAGGCCGTCAGTGCCACGACGATGGTGCCCACGGCCCAGAACCCTTCCAGCCAGACCAGCCAGCGCCCGCGGTTCCTGGGCGGCAGGAACTCGGCCATCATCGCGTAATCGACGGGCAGCGTGCCGCCCACCGCCACCCCCGTCAGGAACCGCAGGATCAGCAGCCAGGTGAAATCCCCCGCCATGACAGAGGCGAGGCCAAAGACCGCGTCCATCGCGACTGTCCCGATCAGCACCCATTTGCGCCCGATCCGGTCCGCCACGCGCCCGAAGAGAAAGGCGCCCGCGAACATGCCCAGAAAGAACACGGTGCCGATCTGCAGCGCGGTCACCCGCTCCAGTCCAAAACTGGCCGCGACCGAAGGCGCGGCAAAGCCCACGGCGATCACCTGCATGGCATCGGCCGCCCAGACTAGGCCGAAGATCCCCAGCAACCGCCACTGGAAGCGGCCGGTCCCGCCCTGCGTCAGCGCCTCGTCGATGGTCAGCTTCATCCTGTTCCTCCGCCCCATTTTCCTTTCCATAGCGTGCATGGATCATATGGCAAGCCTGCGCCTCGACACCCCATCGCCGCGCCGCTAGGGTCCGCCTCCGAAGGAGTCTGCCCATGTTCACCATCGCCACCTGGAACATCAACTCGGTCCGCCTGCGCGAAAGCTTGGTCGCTCGCCTTCTGACCGAGGAATCGCCCGACGTCCTGTGTCTGCAGGAATGCAAGTCGCCCGTGGACAAGATCCCGCTGACCGCGTTTCGCGACCTGGGCTACCACCACATCGTCGCCCGGGGGCAAAAGGGGTATAACGGCGTCGCGATCCTGTCGCGCCTGCCGCTGGAGGATGCGGGCGACCGCGATTATGCCCAGCTGGGGCATGCCCGCCATGTCGCGGCACGGCTGGAAAACGGTGTCGTGATCCACAACATGTACGTTCCCGCCGGCGGCGACGTCCCCGACCGCACCGTGAACGAGAAATTCGGGCAAAAGCTGGATTTCGTGGCCGAGATGCGCGACGTCTTCCACGCCGACCGGCCCGAGCGTTCGATCCTGGTCGGCGACCTGAACATCGCCCCACGCGAGGACGATGTCTGGTCGCACAAGCAGATGCTCAAGATCATCAGCCACACCCCCACCGAGGTCGAGCACCTGCTGGCCGCGCAGGATGCCGGACACTGGGTGGACGTCACGCGGCAGGACATCCCGTCGGGGCTTCTCTACAGCTGGTGGAGTTATCGCGCCAAGGACTGGCACATGGCCGACAAGGGCCGCCGCCTGGATCACATCTGGGCCACCGCCGACATTGCCAACGCCGCGCATGGCAGCCGGATCCTGCGCCCATGCCGGGGCTGGGAAGGACCCAGCGACCATGTTCCGGTTCTGGCTAGCTTTGATCTGTGACCGCAACGACCCTTCCGCTTGGGGCAACGACGCCCCATATTGGGGCCAACGATTTTTGACCGAACAACCGGGGACGACATGAGCATGCTTTTCGATGGGGCCTCTGCGCCGAAGACCGACGATTTCATCAAGGACGTGTCCGAAGCGACCTTCATGGCCGATGTGGTCGAGGCCTCGATGGAGGTGCCGGTCATCGTGGATTTCTGGGCACCGTGGTGCGGGCCCTGCAAGACGCTTGGCCCCGCGCTCGAGGCCGAGGTGGCACGGCACAAGGGCCGCGTGCGGATGGCCAAGGTCGACGTGGACCAGAACCAGATGATCGCCAGTCAGCTGCGCGTGCAGTCGATCCCCACCGTTTATGCGTTTTTCAAGGGGCAGCCCGTTGACGCCTTTCAGGGTGCGCTGCCGCAAAGCCAGATCAAGCAGTTCGTGGACAAGCTGGTTGCCATGGGGGGGGATGACGGAGGGCTTGCCGATGCCATCGCGGCTGCCGACCAGATGATCGAGGACGGCGAGGCCGCCGACGCGATCGAGACATTCACCGCCGTCATCGGCGAGATGCCCGACAGCCCCGAGGCCTGGGGCGGATTGATCCGCGCGCATCTGGCGGCGGGCGACCATGCCGCGGCGGCTTCGACGCTCCAGCAGGTGCCGGGTCCCGTGGCACAGTCCGGCCCGGTGGAGGCCGCGCGCGCCCAGTTGCAACTGGCCCAGCAGGCCAGCAGCGCGGGACCGCTGGATGACCTTCAGGCCCGGGTCGAGGCTGATCCCGCCGATCAGCAGGCGCGGCTGGAATATGCGCAGGCGCTTCATGCCGCTGGACGTCTCGAGGATGCCATCGACATCCTGCTGGACAGCTTCCGCCGCGACCGGGACTGGAACGAAGGCGCGGCCAAGGCCCAGCTGATCACCATCTTCGACAGCCTCAAGCCCAATGATCCGATCGGTCAGAAGAGCCGCCGCCGGTTGTCCTCGCTGATCTTTGCCTGATCCGATGGTTCTGCGATTCGACCTGCCTGACCGCATCGCGCTGTTCCCGCTGCCGGGTGCGGTGCTGATGCCCCGCTCGCGCATGCCCCTGCACATCTTCGAACCAAGGTATCTGCAGATGCTGGAAGACACGCTGAAGACCAGCCATCGCCTGATCGGGATGATCCAGCCTGATGCCGATGGCCTGTCGGCCATCGGTTGCGCGGGTCGGGTCGTGGCCTTTTCGGAAGGCGAGGACGGGCGCATGATGATCTCGCTGGGCGCGATCTCGCGGTTCAGGCTGCGTGACGTGAACGACAGCTTTGCGCCTTATCTGCAGGGGGACGTCGACTGGTCGTCCTTTGCCCGGGACCGGGCGGGCCCCGAGCACGACCCCGGCCTTGACCGCAAGACGCTCTTTGCCCTCTTGTCGCGTTTCATGGAGGCGCAGGAACTGTCGACCGACTGGGACGCCGCGGGACAGGCCGAAGATGAACTGCTGATCAATTCGCTGTCGATGATGCTGCCCTTTTCCTCGGGCGATAAACAGGCGCTGCTGGAGTCACCCACACTGTCCGACCGGCGGGAACTGCTGGTCGGACTGATCGAATTCGCGCTGCATGGCGGCGAGAACGAGGAGCGACTGCAATGACGGATCCCCCCGCGCCGACCTTTGACCGCCACATGCTGGAAGCGCTGGTCTGCCCCGTGACCCACACCACCCTCAGCTATGACGCCGCGCGGCAGGAGCTTGTGTCCCGTGCCGCGGGCCTGGCCTTTCCCATCCGGTCCGGCATTCCGATCATGCTGATCGACGAAGCACGCCAGATCAAGGCTGATGACTAGGGACCCGCGCCCTTCTGCGATTCCCCTGGTCAATGCCCGGCGCCTTGGACCGGCAGTTCTGCCTGTCTGGGCGCGTACGCTGGTCATCCTGTGCTGCGTCATCGAGGCATGCCTCCTGCTGGCAGACCTGCTTGGATATCCGGTGGCGCGACAAGCGGCCCTGATGTTGGGCGGGTTCTGGTCGATGCTGTTCTGGGATGGGCCGGGCCTTTATCCGGCGCAGCGGGTTGCCATGTTCATCAGCTATGGCCTGCTGCACGCGAACCTGCTGCATCTGGCGATGAACATGATCTCGTTGGCGGCCGTCGCCCGGGAACTGAACCGGATGGTGGGCGCGGGACGCATGGCGGCGACCTACCTGGCCAGCCAGATTGGCGGCGCCATTCTTTTTGCGGTGATGCAGCCGCAGGCAGGGCCGATGATCGGCGCGTCGGGTGCGGTCTTTGGGCTGGCAGGGGCGCTGGTCGGTTACGCGGGCATCACGCTCCGGCGTCGGCGCAAGCCGATGACACCGCTGATCCGGGCCGTCGCCCTGATTCTGGGCCTCAATATCGCCCTGACGCTCTTGATGCCGGCCATTGCCTGGGAGGCGCATCTGGGCGGTGCCGTTGTCGGCCTGTTGATGGGGCTGGGCTTTGCCTTGAGCCGCCCCGCTCGCTGATCCCGTCTACGGCCGCCTGTCAGAGCGTCGATGGCGCCTGCACGTCAGGAGCTTCCCCTTGGTCAGGCACAGGATTCTCGGCCTCGGAGGATGTCTGCTCCGCTGAAGCGGTGTTGTCGCCAGCGAGGTCCTCCGGCTCCTCGACACCCTCGGCCGCCAGGAGACGGCGCAGGGCCGGCCGAAAGCTGTCCGCCGAGGCCCATGCTAGACTGGCCGCGTCCTGCTCCGGCGCCTGCGTCAGATGCTCTGCCACCAAACGGTGCGCAATCCCATAGCCGGTCCATTTGCGCATCTTGCCGCGCCCCAGGAACCATTCGTCAAAGCCAAAGTCGCGGCGGGCCCATAAGAGGCTTGCTTGGCGCAGGGTTCCCGTGCCGGGGCGCGTCGCATCCCAAGGATCAGACACTCCGCCCAGCACCTGCAGAACGAAGTGCCCAGCCAAGCCTTCGCTGACCATCGCCTCACCCAGGGATCGGCCATAGCCGGGCCCTTCCCATCGCACCAGATGATGCAATTCATGCACAAGGGTGCGCCGCAGGTGGTCGGAAGAGAACTTTTCAGGCGTCAGGGTGATCTCGATCACACCGGGGCCAGGGGCATATCCAGTCATGCCCCAGTCCGGGATGACCGCGTCCCCCGCCCGCACCAGCAGGTCGAAACGCGGCACATCCACATGCTGCGCGGTCAGCGCCACCGCCTCCCGCGCCGTGGCGCGGAGTTCGGCCATGGTGCCGGTCAGCGCATTGCGCGCGTTCAGCAGATGCAGATGCCAGATTGTCATGATCAGGATATATCCCCGCGGAAACACCTGCGCCAGAACGTGCCGGCACAGGCTGCTTGGCCGTTCTCAGACCTCGGGCACCAGCACTTCGCGCTTGCCCACATGGTTGGCCGAGGACACGACCCCCTGATCCTCCATCTGCTCGACCAGGCGGGCCGCCTTGTTATAGCCAATGGCCAGCTTGCGCTGGATATAGCTGGTCGAACATTTGCGGTCCTTGGCCACAATCATGACCGCCTGATCATAAAGTGCATCATCACCGTTGTCGCCGCCGCCCAGGCCCAGGACGGCATCGATGTCGTCGGCCTTGTCATCCTCGACCCCTTCGACGACGCCCGATTTATAGCTCGGCGGTCCAAAGGACTTGAGGTGGTTGACGATCTCCTCGACCTCCTCGTCGCTGACAAAGGGACCGTGGATGCGGGTGATCCGTGCGCCATTGCCCATGTACAGCATGTCGCCCTGTCCCAGCAGCTGCTCGGCCCCCTGCTCGCCCAGGATGGTGCGGCTGTCGATCTTGGATGTGACCTGAAAGCTGACCCGCGTCGGAAAGTTCGCCTTGATCGTGCCGGTGATGACATCGACCGAAGGGCGCTGCGTGGCCATGATCAGGTGGATGCCCGAAGCCCGTGCCATCTGCGCCAGGCGCTGGATGCAGGCTTCGATCTCCTTGCCCGCGACCATCATCAGGTCGGCCATCTCGTCCACCACGACGACGATATAAGGGAAGGTCTCGGGCTGGAACTCTTCCGTCTCGAAGATCGGTTCTCCGGTATCCTCGTCAAAGCCGGTCTGGACGGTGCGCTTGAACATCTCGCCCTTGCGCAGCGCCTCGCCCACCCGACCATTATAGCCCTCGATGTTGCGGACGCCCATCTTGGACATCTTGCGATACCGGTCCTCCATCTCGCCCACGACCCATTTCAGCGCCACGACGGCCTTCTTGGGGTCGGTGACGACGGGGGACAACAGATGCGGAATGCCGTCGTAAACCGACAATTCCAGCATCTTGGGGTCGATCATGATCAGCCGGCATTCGTCGGGCGTCAGCTTGTAGAGCAGGCTCAGGATCATCGTGTTGATCGCCACGGATTTGCCCGAGCCGGTGGTGCCCGCGATCAGCAGGTGGGGCATCTTGGCCAGGTTCGCCACGACCGGATCGCCGCCGAT
>NZ_JBKGUN010000121.1:0-9148 GCF_046462195.1 Paracoccus sp. (in: a-proteobacteria)
TAGCCTCCAGCCGCATCGTCTTCCTGCTCCTCTGGGTGCTTCAGGCCTGGCAAGGGGACCTGCTGGACGAGCACCCTGTTCTGGCTGACCGAGGCGCCGGTGGCGCGCCTTCGCCCTTTCCTTCTCCGGAGCCGTGGCCGCTCGCATGTCGACGATCTGCGGGTGTTGCGCGGCATTGTCTTCGTTGAGCGCCAGGGCTTGCGGTGGTGCGATGCCCCGAGAGGATGGGGGCCGGCCAAGGACCCTCCACGATCGCTCGAAACGCTGGAGCGATAACGGGGTCTTCGGCTCCATCATGATCGGTCTGGTCGCCGAGGGTGCCGATGCAAGGACGCATCATGATCGACGCAACGCATCGGAAGGCGACCGCAGGAGTGGCAGCCTGCGCGCGAAAAGGGGGGCGCGGTCGCCCGATCGGTCGATCAAAAGGCGCCATGACCACGAAGCCGCATGCCGTGACCGATGCGAAAAACCGCCCCATCCGGCTCTTGATGCCGGCAGGTCAGAAACGGCGACCACACTATGGCGCGGCGGCGCTGTTGGGGTGCCTGCCCGGGAGTGACTGGCTTTTGGCAGCCCGGGGACAGGATGCTGACCCGGAGAAGAAAAGTGTTGGAGAACAGGGGAACAAGAGCGTGCGCCCCCGGAGGGGTCGCAGGAAGACAGCGAGATAGGATAAGAGCCGCCACAAGGGACGCAAGCGCCTCGCGATCATGGTCGGTCTCGGTTGAAGGACGAAAGACGGGTCGTCCGAGAGCTCACGACAGGTGCCCCGCCCCCCTTTCCGCGATCGCATTGGACGCAACTGTCCTTGTCTGCCGGGGAGCAAGAACGACATTAGCAAAAAGCTGTCGGATGCATCCTGTATAGGCCAATTGCCGTTGAAGTACATTGAATCCGCAGTTGAATGAGGAGACCGCGCACCTCGAAACACTGCAGCCACGCGTGGGGTCGCCTCGCCTTTATGGTCACAGACCGTATCGCGCTCTGCGGCTTCACAAATGGCGTCAGCATCTGCCGAGGCATTCTTTTGCCGCTTCATGGAAGGCTCCCCGCAAGCTGGAGGAATCAGCCGCGCCTTGTGATCCAGCTTGCCAACCCTCCAGCCTCGGATACGGTCGCCGGATCAGGTACCCCTAGCCAAGCCATCGCGCCGCTACCGGCCGAAGAGCTCCAGCATCGGCCCTTGCCGCAGCCGCTTGCGGAGCACAGGCCGCTGGCACCATTTGCACCGTAATCCTGGAGCAAATGCTTTGCAAAAGCGATCGAAACCATGCTGAACTCGCTCTCCGCCGCGTCTTGAAGTGGACCAAGACATGCTTGCCATGACACAGAAAGACTGAGTGTCTGCAGCATAAGAGCCGGACGCAGCTACTGCTTCAAGGCTAGCGCCGCTGACAGCGGGTCGTTGCTTACCTTGTCGCTGTCGAACCGGATCCCGGTCTCGATGTGGCGAAGGTGGTCGTCCAGCAGCGAAAGTGCCCGTGCTTCGTCACGCGCTTCGATGGCGTCAACGACCAGCGAATGCTCGTCATCGGCACACAGGGTTGCATGGCCGCTGCCATAAAGCCCGATGATCAGCGAACTCCGCATAGTCAACTCGTCGACATAGCGCGCCAAGACCGGATTGCGCCCGATGCTGGCCATCAGAATATGGAACATCCGGGACAAGCGGATGGCGCGGGAGCGATTGTCCTGACCCCGCGCGGCCTCCTCCTCGGTGAGATGAGCCCGAAGCGCGGCAATGTCCTCGGCGGTGGCTGAGCGTAGGACGTTGCGACAGATCGTGGCCTCGATGGCGCGGCGCGCCTGAAACACGTGCCGGGCGTCATCCAGCGTGGGCGTCGCCACGGAGGCACCACGATGGGGCAAATGCTCGACCACGTTCCACGCCGTGAGCATCGACAATGCCCTTCGTACGTGGACACGGTTGCAGCCGAAAATGTCGGACAGTGCCTGTTCGCCCAACCTGGTGCCAGCACGGAGCCGCTGATCGGCAATGGCGTCAAGAATGCTGTCGGCGATACGGGTTTCCAATGCTTTGTCCATTGTTCTCAGATCGCAGCTTTGACAGGCATCTGCAACATAGATGCGCCTTTCCAAAAAGCATTAAAATAATGTTACGGATTGTTAACAATTTATGTTAGCAATGATGCTGCCGATAATGGAGACTGTAATGAAGCTGGTCGTGATCAACCCCAATTCCACAGCATCGATGACTGACAAGATATTGGCTTCGGCCCGTGCCGTGGCCTCCCATGGGGTCGAGGTGCAGGGGCGAACTGCCCATGGGGCCCCCAAGAGCATCGAAGGCCATTTTGACGAAGTCATGTCGGCCGCCCATCTGCTGCGTGAAGTCCAGGAAGCTGAAGCCGAGGGGGCCGACGCGATAATCGTCGCTTGTTTCGACGACCCGGCCATTGGAGCCTGCCGCGAGGTCGCGACGGGACCTGTCCTCGGCATCTGCGAGGCCGGGATCAAGGCCGCCAGCATGATTGCCACTTCGTTCTCCATTGTCACCACCCTTCCGCGATCGGTTCCGGTGATCGAGGATCTGGTGCGCAAATACGGGCTGGATCACCAATGTCGCCGCGTGCGCTCGGCCGAGATCCCGGTGCTGGCGCTGGAGGAACCGGGCTCGAACGCCCGCCAGCTGGTCCGTGCCGAGATCCTGCGCGCCATCGAGGAAGACCGTTGCGAGGCGGTGGTTCTGGGCTGTGCCGGCATGTCCGACCTGACCGAGTGGCTGAGCCACGAAACCGGCATCCCGGTCATCGACGGCGTGACCGTTGCCACGAGATTCGCCGAGGCCATGGTCGGGGCGGGGCTGAAGACATCCAAGATCGGCGCCTACGCGCGACCGATCCAAAAATAAGATAAACCGCCACATCCTCAGACAGGGAGTCTGACACATGACCCATACGGGAGTAGCTGCAGATCACGCGCCGCTTGCGGCCCAGGTCGCAGATGACAAAAAGCTGGGCGAGGAGTCGCTGGCGCCCCAGCAGGTGCGCATCATGGACCCATGGTCCTACCTGTTCGCCTGGCTGGGCGGCTGCGTCAGCATCGGGACCTTTACGGTGGGGTCGGGCCTGGTGGGCACGCTGAACCTGATCCAGACTGTGCTGGCCATCGCCATTGGCTGCACGGTGATCGGCGTCGCCCTGATGATCAATGGACGTGCGGGCCACAAATACGGCATTCCCTTCATGGTGCAGGCACGATCTGCCTATGGTTTCTCAGGAACGAAACTGCCGGCACTGGTCCGCTCGGTTCCGGCCGTCGTCTGGTACGGCTTTCAGAGCTGGATCGGCGCAGGCGCGCTGAACCTCGTCAGCGAAACGATGTTCGGCTACTCCAACATCTGGCTGTTCTTCATCGGGTTCCAGTTCCTGCAGATCGGTCTGTCCGTCTTGGGCTTCCATGGCATCAAGTGGCTGGAAAACATAGGCGCCGTCTTCATCATTGGCGCACTGGTCTACATGTTCTTCAGCGTCATCGGCCGTTACGGCGACCAGATCAGCACCAACCTGATTCAGGCAGAGGGTACATGGGGCGCACCCTTCTGGGGCGCGACCATGCTGTTTCTGGGTGTTTATTCCACGATGATGCTGAATGTGTCGGATTATTCTCGCGAATTGCAGCATAAGGTGGGATCGGGACGACAAGTGCTCATTTATGCCAATTCGATCCTGCCGGCGACGCTGTTCATGGGGCTGATCGGATTGATGGTGTCGTCGGCCACAGGTGAGGTCGATCCCATTCGGGTCTTTGCCAGTGCGGTGGACAACAAGATCCTGCTGGTCGTGACACTACTGTTCATCGCCTTTGCGCAGGTAACGACCAACATCCTGAACAATGTCGTGCCACCGGCCTATGCGATGATGGATGTCTTCAAGCTGTCCTTCCGCACCGCCGCGGTGATCGTGGGCCTGCTTGCCTTCGCCACCTTTCCCTGGCTGCTGGTGCGCGACGAATCCGCAGCGGGCTTGGGGCTGTTCATCCAGACCTACAGCGCGTTCCTGGGTCCGATCTTTGCCATCTTGGTTGTCGATTATTATGTCATCCGTCGTCAAAGCCTGAACTTGGCGCAGTTGTACGACGAAAATGGCCCTTATCGCGGCATCAACCCGGCCGCCTTCATTGCGACGGCGATTGGCGTCGTTGCAGCGCTCAGCTTTTCAGCAATCAGCTGGTATGCAAGCCTTGTCCCCGCTGGCGTCAGCTATCTGTTGCTGATGAGATACTTGCCTTCTGCACGCCGCTTCTCCCTTTAGGAGCCAGCGGGACGCATTTCTGCGATGGCATTTTTCCTGCGGGCAATGCCATAGAGAGGTCGGCCAGGCCTGATCTGGGGCTCAGTCTTGTTTGGAAACGGCTCTGCGGCGTTCATACCGCTGCAAAGCCACCCAAGGCAACGCTGTTGCAGCAAATCCCATAAAGTTTACCGCCACTCGCCAGTGCTCTACCCGAAGACGGACCAGCCGGTGAACTTTGACAGTCTTTCAGCAGCTACCGTTCCCGCCAGAGGATTGCCGCTGTCGTCCAGTCCCGGTGTCCATATGGCGATGGATGCCTGCCCCGGCACGATCATCAGCAGGCCGCCACCCACTCCGGATTTGCCGGGGATTCCCACCCTGAACGCGAAGTTGCCGGATCCATCATACTGTCCGCAGGTCATCATCAGCGCATTGATGCGGCGCTGCTTTTCGCGGGACAGCAACGAGGGGTCCGGTCCGATCCCCGCAAACACCCGCCCGGCATGAGCCAGCTGCACACAGTTCATCTCGATGGCGCATTGGTGAAAGTAGGCCTTCAGCACGGTGTCAGGCGGCGCATTGAGGTTTCCGAAGCTGCGCAAGTAATGAGCCAAGGCCGCATTACGGTGCGAGGTCAGGGCCTCGGATCGGGCCACAGCCTGATCGATGTAGATTTCCTCGTCGCCCGCAGCGGCGCGCAGAAAGGTCAGCACCTCGGCCATGGCCTGGTCAGGACTGCGTGCGCCCAGCAGTTCGTCCGTCACCACCAATGCGCCCGCGTTGATGAAGGGGTTCCGGGGGCGACCCTTTTCGTGCTCTAGGAGGAGGATCGAGTCAAACTCGTCTCCGGACGGTTCCCGCCCGACCCGCTGCCAGAGCTGTTCGCCAATGCGCCCCAACACGCAGGCCAAGGAAAACACCTTGCTGATCGACTGGATCGAGAAAGTTTGCCCCGCCTGCCCGGCCTTCAGCAACTGCCCATCGGCCAGCACGATGGCAACGCCGAACTGCGCAGGATCGACTTCAGCCAGTTCGGGAATGTGATCCGCCACGTTGCCCCATTCGGCGCGCTCGCGAATCTCTGCGTCCAGATCATCCAGAAAGTGGCTCAGCGTTTGTGTCATACAATCCTCAGGTCGGGCAGGGCCCAAGGAACGGACCGGCACAGGAGTGGCTGCAACGCATTCAAGCCTGCAAATGTTGCGTAAGATCGTTTGAATGCTGCCTGATGGTCAGGCAAAAGCTTCTACTCGGGACAAGACGGTGACGGTCCTCACCCGGATCGGCGAGAGGAAGGCTAACCCCCGTTTTCAGCACAACGGCAAGTGCTGCCTGATCATTTCCCGAACCACCCTGTAAATTTAGCCAACTTGACGGACGGGACCGCGATCAGTTAGGCCAAAAGCCATTAAATACCGCATTCAGAGTTTGACGATAAGTGCAAGCTAAATGTGGTGCTTGTATGTGTGATGAGTAAGGTGGGACCATGACAGCGGCAGACATGTGGGCTGGCGTGCCAATTGCGAACGGCAGCCGATTTGATGCAATCGTTGTCGGGTCAGGAGCCGCTGGCGGTGTCGCTGCGGCGCGACTGTGCGAGGCGGGCTTCAAGGTGGCGGTCCTTGAGGCAGGCTCCCTTGGCTCCCGTCCGGCCAACCCCGTGACCAGATCGCTGACGGCAGTGGCCCGGTTTCTCGAAAAGGTCGAAGCAGAGCGCAGGCTTCCCCCCAATCTTGCGCGCCTTGGCGAGCGCGCCTTCCGTCTGCTGGGCCGTGCCCGCCAACCTGTGCAGTCGAAATGCTTTGCCTGGGCAATGGCACCCGATCTGCTGGTCGATGATCGTGACTGTCCGTATCAGACCGAGGAAAACAGCGAGTTTTTGTGGTTTCGCTCGCGTCAGCCGGGCGGGCGCATGATCGTGCCCGGACACGGCAGGCAGTATTACAGGCTTGCCGGGATGAAACTTGCAGGCTCGGATAGCAACGAGATCAACTGGCCATTCGGGACAGAAGACCTCGATGAATGGTACGGTTGGGTAGAGGACAAGTTACAGCTGAAAGGCGGGGCTCAACCTTTGCACGCGCCCAAAAGTAGCCGATTGGCGGACATCCTGGCGCCAACGGGTTCAGAACAGGCGATCATGGGCGTCATCCAAGCGCGATGGCCTCAGGCGCAGCCTGTCCTGGGGAGTTTTGCAGCGCCATCGCAATGGCTGGAACAAGCCGCCGGCACCGGCCGCCTCGTGTGTCAAGCAGGAGCCGTGGTGCGGCGTGTTCTCAAGGATGACAATGGGGCTGCCGAGGGTGTGGAGTGGGTTGACAGCCGCACCGGCGACGTTCGGAACGCATATGCGCCGACCGTATTCCTCTGCGCATCGGCGATCGAAAGCACGCGAATTCTGATGCTTTCCCGCCCGACTGAGGCAAGTTCGCGCGTTGGAACAGGCTCATCTGCGCTTGGCTGTTATCTTATGGATCATGCGGTGATGAGCGGGCATGGCTTTCGATCCAGGCTAGACGATGTCCTGCCCGAACAGTCGGAGCCGGGGCGTTGCATCCACATCCCTCCGCACGAAGCATTGGATGGATCCGTCAGCTTGCAAATCCACGTCCATTCCAGACCCGGCGGAGGCGCGCGCGTCGATATCGTCTCCTTCGCCGAAATGCTTCCGAACCCGTGGAATCGGGTGACGCTCTCTCCGACGCAGCGTGACCGGTATGGCATGCCGGTTCCGGTCATTCGTTTCCAGCACTCGGAAGAACAGCGCACCAAGGCGCGCCGTCAGGAAGAGATCATCCGCCAGTTAGCTGCGGACCTAGGCCTGACGGATCTGGTGGTGAATACCGATCTGTCGCCCGGAGGGATGAGCGTTCATGAATGCGGAACGGCCAGAATGGGCACGGATCCCGCCACCTCCGTGGTGGATACAAACAACGAGTGCTGGGATGTTCCAGGCCTCTATGTGACCGATGGCGCATGCTTTCCAAGGCAGCATGTCCACAACCCCACCCTGACGATCATGGCTTTGACTGCGCGCGCAGCGGCACATGCGGCTGCGCGCCAATTCCGATCATTGCAGGCTGCTTAGCCCGCCGCGGCCAGCTTCCGGGCGATCAATGCCATAAGGGGGGTGGGATAACGCATCCCCAGCGTGACAATGCATGTCCGGTCAAGAATATCGAGCGTGCGTGCACACATGTCTGGCGTATATACGATGTCGCGCTTGGCCCAAGCCCAAGGGTTCATTTTGGGGTGAAACGTCCGCTTCTGCAGAATTGGCTCCCAGTTCGTGTAAAGGTGCTTTGAACTGTCGCGCAGCCGGTTATGAACGCCACGCCTCCCCGTCAGTTCGATTGCCTTTTCCCGCGTGGGGGCCAATATCGACAGGCTGACGGCGGATTGGGGGTCATTGTGCGGCGTGACCCTGAACTCCTGGCTTTGCGCAAGGATGTTGGCCAGAACGGCGCGCCGCTTCTGCATCCGGCGCAGCATCGGAACCACTTTTTGCAACTGAACCCTGAGCATTGCGCCGTCAATTTCAGTGACCTTCAGGTTCATTCCCACAAATTCTGGTTCATTGAGCTGGTCTCCGTGTTGGCGGACCAGCGATCCCAGATCGTGATAGCTTCGGGCACGGATGAAATAGCGTTCGTCACTTGTCAGAACAGCGCCGCCCTCGCCGATGTTCATGTTTTTCATCTTGTTGAAGCTGAAGGCACCGAGATCCCCGATCGCCCCGCAGTGCCTGTCCTTGTAGCGGACGCCGACGCCCTGACAGGCATCTTCGATGACGATCAGGCCGTGCTCTTTCGCAATCGACATGATGGCGTCCATGTCGCATGGCGCATTGACCATATGGACCGGAATGATTGCGCGGGTGTAAGGGGTTATCTTTGCGCGAATGTCATCCGGATCGATGGTCAGGGTTTCATTGATGTCCACGAGCACAGGCACGGCGCCAACCTGCACCGGCGCTGCGGCTGTGGCCATCCACGTGTAGGCCGGTACCAGCACCTCATCCCCGGGACCGATTCCGGCAGCCGCCAGCGCGGCAACAAGCGCACTCGTACCAGAGTTTACGGCCAGCACATGCTTGGCGCCGGTCGTTTCGCCGAGTTCACTCTCAAATTTCGATGCCAGGTTCGCACCGGGGTCATAGCGCAGCAGATGACCGTTTGCGATGGCGCGTCCGACTGCAAACCACTCTCTTAGACCGACGTCTGGCACTGTTCGCTCCATATCACAGATGGTACGGGAACGCGCGCTTCGTGCGGTTGTTCACATCCCGCACCGGGGTCATTATGGCAAGGGGGACTCCCGAGCCAGTTTCGCATAGCCGTCAGTTACCTGAGCTTTGAGCCAATAAGCATACCATGAACAGCGGTGTCAAAGGTACTTTTGCAAAGTAGCAAAAGCTATAATCATCCCGGTTTCATGCGTAAAGTACCGGCTACATCCGCATGTCTTCCCACCAGACGGCAAGACAAAGTTCTTGGTGGTTCCGGCTGCCAAGCATGAGCAAATCGTTATTTATGGCTACGAATTTTTGGGGGCGTTCGTGCCTTTATATAGTATTAGTACAGGCGGCCACTTTAGGAAATGCTACTCCAGAACTTTGTCGCCATCGACGACCGTGTTATAAATTCTCCGGCGCTAAACATAACCCAATTTCTAATTATAGCTGCAACCATGAGGAAATTGTATATACAAAATCATCCTCAGCAAAGAATTTCCAAAAGAAGGGAAGGTGAAATGCTCGATATGCTTCATGCGAGTACTTGCCGCAGGTGAGAGCCTTGGCTAGTGAAGGGTCCTCTTCGGTTAGATCATGTTGACAAACAGCGGAGCCAGAGGCGGATCGCTGTGATGTCGATGAGCCCAAGGAAGCC
>NZ_JBKGUN010000122.1:0-18087 GCF_046462195.1 Paracoccus sp. (in: a-proteobacteria)
GACTTCGGCAGGTCGGCATGCAGCACCCAGCGGATGTCCGGCTTGTCGATGCCCATCCCGAAGGCCACCGTGGCCACGACGATCAGCCCGTCCTCGCGCTGGAACCGCGCCTCGGCCTCGCGCCGCGCCTCGGCCTCCAGCCCCGCGTGATAGGCGATGGCGGGATGGCCCGCCTCCCGCAGGGCTTGAGCCAGTGTTTCGGTCCGGGCGCGTGCGCCGCAATAGATGATTCCCGACTGGCCGCGCCGGGCAGCCACGTAGTTCAGAACCTGCCTGCGCGGGCTGTCCTTGGGCTGGAAGGCCAGACGGATGTTCGGCCGGTCGAAGCCGCGCAGGAACGTTACCGGCTCGGCGCCCTCGAAAAGCCGGGTCACGATCTCGGCCCGCGTCTCGACATCGGCGGTGGCGGTAAAGGCCGCCAGGGGCACGCCCAGCGTGCGCTTCAGGTCACCGATGCGCAGATAGTCCGGGCGGAAGTCGTGGCCCCACTGGCTGACGCAATGCGCCTCGTCCACGGCAATGGCCGTGACGCCCGCACGCCGCAGCAGGGTCACCGTCCCGCCCGAGGCCAGACGCTCGGGCGCCATGTAGAGGATCTTCATCTGCCCGGCCGATAGCGCCTGAAAAACGGCAGCGGTCTCGGCCTCGGTATTGCCGCTGGTCAAGGCCCCCGCTTCGACCCCGGCCTCGCGCAGGGCGCGCACCTGATCCCGCATCAGCGCGATCAGGGGCGAGATGACCACGGTCACCCCCTCGCGCATCAGCGCAGGCAGTTGATAGCACAGGGACTTGCCCCCGCCGGTCGGCATGATGGCCAGAACGTCGTGTCCGTCGGCGACGGCCTCGACGATCTCCTGCTGGCCGGGGCGGAATCCGTCGAACCCCCAGACTTGGCGCAGAAGATCGCCCGCAGGAAGGTCGCCCGCCATCAGAAGCCGTAGAAGAAGCCGGCGTTGTTGGCCAGGGCCCGCTGCAGGATGATGATGATCAGGAACAGGACCAGCGGCGCCAGGTCCAAGCCGCGCGTGTCGGGCAGGATGTTCCGGATCGGCTGATAGATCGGCTCCAGCAGGCGGTTCAGTCCGTCCCATATCTGGGCAACCAGCGGCTGGCGCAGGTTCAGGACCTGGAAGTTGATCAGCCAGGACATGATGATGTGGACGATCATGATGAACCACAGAACCTGCAGGATCAGTTGCAGAGCTTCGTACAGCGTTCCCATCGTCACTCCTTTGGCGTCATTCCCGGCGGCTTTGCACTGTATGGCGATGCCATGGCACGGGCGCAAGACGATGCGGCAGGATGCCGCCGCGTCCTGCTTGACGTCATCGTGAAGGCGCGCCACGCCCCTTGGCCAAAGGAAAGGACCGCCATGTATCCGCTGATCCGCTTTGCCAAGGAACTGCTGAAGTTCCGCAATGCTCCGCGGCTTGCCCCCACGGGCACCCATGTTTCGACCCACAGGTGCTGGCCTTGGGACCTCGACCCGTGGATCGAGCTGAACAACGGCCGCACCCTGACGCTGTTCGACTTGGGGCGGATCCCGCTGGCGCAGCGCACCGGCCTGGTCCCGGTCCTGCGGGCGCGGGGATGGGGCATCACGGTCGCGGGCAATTCGACCCGCTATCGCCGCCGCATCCGCGCCTTTCAGCGGTTCACCATGATCTCGCGCATGGTCGGATGGGACGGGCGCTTCGTCTACATGGAACAGTCGATGTGGCGGGGGCAGGAATGTTGCAACCAGGTGCTGATCCGTTCGGCCGTGACTTCGGCCCAGGGCATCGTGCCGCCCGCGCAGGTGCTGGAGGCCCTGGGCCTCGATCCGGTCAGCCCGCCCCTGCCCGGTTGGATCACCGCCTGGATCGACGCGGATGCCGCACGTCCCTGGCCACCCGCCATTCCCGATGACGCGAAAGGCCACTTGCCAGCCTGATGTCGCCCGGGCCTTATGACGCCGAAACGCGAGGGGAACGGCATGCGGCGCAAGCGGATCTGGGGCTGGTGGTTTTTCGATTGGGCCAGCCAGCCTTATCACACGCTGCTTCTGACTTTCATCTTCTCGATCTATTTCGCCGAAGTGGCACGGCGGCACTTCATCGCCATGGGCGACAGCAGCACCATCGCAGGGGCCAATGCGCAGGCCCTGTGGGGCTATGGGCTGTCCGTGACCGGGGTGATCATCGCGGTCCTTGCCCCGATCCTGGGGGCCATCGCCGACAGTTCGGGACGGCGGCTGATCTGGGTCTGGTTCTTTTCAGGGCTTTATGTGGTGGGGGCGGCAGGTCTCTGGTGGCTGATGCCCACCCAACCCGCCCTGATCCAAGCCGTTGTCCTGTTCGGCATCGGCCTGATCGGGGTCGAGTTCACGACCATCTTCACCAACGCCATGCTGCCCGCGCTTGCCCCCCGGACCGAGATCGGGCGCGTGTCGGGGTCCGGCTATGCCTTCGGCTATCTGGGCGGCGTGGTCGCGCTGGCCCTGATGCTGGCGCTTTTTGCCGAAACGCCTTCGGGCCGCACGCTGGTCGGCATTCCGCCCTTGTTCGGCTTGGATCCGGCCCTGCGCGAAGGAACCCGCTTTGTCGGCCCCTTTACCGCGATCTGGTATGTCGTCTTCATGATCCCCTTCCTTCTGTGGGTGAAAGAGCCGCGCGACACATACAGGCCGATGCGCGTCCAGAGGGCCTTGCAGGACCTCTGGACGCTGATCCGAAGCCTGCGCCATCGGCGCAGCCTGGCGGCATGGCTCGCCTCTTCCATGTTCTCGCGCGATGCACTGAACGCACTCTATGGTTTTGGCGGCGTGTATGCCGGCACCGTCCTGGGCTGGCCAGTATTCCTGGCGGGGGTCTTCGGCGTGGTCAGCGCCGTTTCGGCGGCGGTGATCAGCTGGCTGGGCGGAAGGGCCGATCGCTCCTTCGGCCCCCGGGCGGTCATCACGGCCTGCATCCTTGCGTTGACAGCGGTGTGCACGCTGCTGGTGGGCATGGATCGCGACTCGATCTTCGGCCTTGCCGCGCCTGCCGAACCGATTCTCGGGGGGCTGCGCCTGCCCGACCTGATCTTCTTTGCCTGCGGCACGGTGATCGGCGGTGCGGGCGGCGCCCTGCAGGCCGCCAGCCGCACGATGATGGTCCGTCACACGACCGAGGAACGCGCCACCGAGGGCTTCGGCCTTTATGCCCTGTCCGGAAAGGCAACCGCATTCCTGGCCCCTTTCCTGATTGCGCTGACTACCGATCTGACGGGCAGCCAGCGCATCGGGTTTGTTCCGCTGATCGTGATCTTCCTTGTCGCGCTGGTTCTGCTACGTTGGGTGGACCCCGAAGGAGAGACCCCGACGTGATCCGCAAGACCCTGACCGCCGCCGCCATCCTGCTGGGCCTGGCCTTGCCCGCTGCCGCCAATCCGCTGGCCAAGGATGTGTTCGGCAGCTTCCGCAGCCCTTCGCAGGGACCGGCCGTATCCATCGGCAATTATTCCCAGGGCTGTGGGCAGGGGCTGGTGCAACTGCCCGACAGCGGCCCCAGCTGGCAGGCGATGCGATTGTCGCGCGACCGGCACTGGGGCCACCCGGTGATGATCGACTTTCTGGTCGGCCTGTCACGCGCGGCCCAGCAGGCGGGCTGGCAGGGCCTTTACATCGGCGACATCAGCCAGCCGCGCGGTGGCCCGATGACTTCGAGCCATGCCAGCCACCAGATCGGGCTGGATGCCGACATCTGGATGCTGCCGCCCTCGTCGCTGTCCTTGTCGCGCCAACAGCGCGAGAACCTGTCTTCGGTGTCCGTCGTGGCGGGGGGCGGCACAGGACTGTCTGGGAACTGGACACCGGGCCACATGTCCATCATGCGGGCCGCCGCGCGCGACCGGCGTGTGGAGCGCATCTTTGTCGATCCCGTCGCCAAGGTCGCCATGTGCCAGTCCGAGACGGGGGACCGCAGCTGGCTGCGCAAGATCCGCCCCATCAACCAGCATGATTATCACTTCCATGTCCGGATGAACTGCCCTGCTGGTTCGATCTGCCAGACACCCAACCCCATTCCCGCAGGCGACGGTTGTGCCGAGGCGGCGGAATGGATTGCCATCCGCATCGACCCCAGCCGCGCCAAACCCACGTCCCCCGATCCGGACTACCGCCACCCGCGCACCTACCGGATGAGCGACCTGCCCGCGCAATGCGGCACCGTCGCATCCGCGCCCTGATGAGGCGCCTCGTTCCGGCGCTTCTGTCGCTGATCCTCACCGCCGCGCCTGTTCATGCAGGCGCGGTTCTCGATTACATGGGAACGCATGTGTGGACACATGATGACCCGAACTTCGGGGGCTTTTCCGGTATCGAAATCAGCGCCGACGGCACCCGTTTCCACGCCCTGACCGATCGCGCCCATCTTTACCGGGGCAGCATCGAAAGGGACGCCGAAGGCGGCATCACGGCAATGCGGATCGAGGATCGCGCCAACCTCCGCGACAGCGACGGCGTTCCCCTGCCCGCGGGCCTCATGGGGGACAGCGAGGGGATCGCCATCGGCACCGACGGGCGCATCTGGGTCAGCTTCGAAGGGCTGCACCGGGTTCTGGTCTATGACGACCCCGACGAGCCGGCGATACGCCTGCCCTATCCACCCGAACTGCCCGGCATGACCATGAACAAGGGTCTGGAGGCGCTGGCCATCCGCGACGACGGCACCCTGATCGCAGTGCCCGAACAATCTGTCCATCGGTCCATCCCGTTCACGGTCCTGGCCTTTGACGGGACATGGTCGCGGATGACGCAGATCCGCCGCGACCCCCACTGGCTGGCGGTCGGAGCCGATTTCGGGCCCGATGGCCGGTTCTATCTGCTCGAGCGCGACTTTCTGGGCCCGCTTGGCTTCAGGTCACGCGTCAGGCGGATGCTCTTGACCGACAACGGTCCGCAGGATGAAGAGATCCTGCTGGAGTCACGACCGATGCAGTTCGACAACCTCGAAGGGATCTCGGTCTGGCAGGACAACAAGGGCATCCGGATCACCCTGATCTCGGATGACAACTTCCTGTTCCTTCAGCGGACCGAGGTCGTGGAATATCGCCTGCAGGACGGCTTGGCGCAGGCATCGCGGAATTGACAAGCGGCCCGGCAGCGGCGTAAGGGCCGCGCTGCCCTGCCGCATGGCGGGCCGAGTTCTTCCGCAACCTTGCAAAAACGGAAATTCCCATGCCCCGCTTTCTGCCCGGCGTCCTTGCGATGGCCGCCATCGTCCTTGCCTCGAACATCCTTGTGCAGTTTCCAATCGGCAACTGGCTGACCTTGGGGGCATTCACTTATCCGCTGGCCTTTCTGGTCACCGACGTGATGAACCGCGTCCACGGCCCTGCCGCGGCCCGACAGGTTGTCTGGGCGGGTTTCGTGACCGGGGTGGCCTTTTCGCTGGTGGCGGCAGGGATGCAGACCACGACGCTGCGAATCGCGATCGCCTCGGGGTCGGCCTTCCTGCTGGCCCAGCTGGTCGATATCGCGGTCTTTGACAGGCTGCGGTCGGGGGAATGGTGGCGGGCACCACTTGCCTCGACGCTGTTCGGATCGGTCCTCGACACGGTCCTGTTCTTCGGCATCGCCTTTTCGGCCCTGCTGCCGGGGGATGCCAACACGGGCTGGGCCAACGAGGCCGTTCCGCTGGTTGGTCACGGTCCGCTCAGCCCGCTGTGGGTTTCGCTGGCAGTTGCCGACTGGATGATCAAACTTTGTCTGGCCCTACTGGCTCTTGTGCCCTTCCGGATGATTGTCCGCAATTTGTTGCGAAGATCAGACGAAAGCTGATTGACAGAATTTCGTTCTGTGTCAGGCTTGACCCATAACGGCAATCTTTTGAAAGGAGGTGGTCCAGTGTCGAGAGTGATAGTGGAGAGAGGTGTCGGAACAGTCAGGGGGGCCGTGACCTGAGGGCAGCCCTGAGGGTCGTAAACCCTGGTTGGGACCGGATCTGATCCTTCCCTAACCGGACCATCTCCTTGGATCTCGCGGGTCGCCTCATCTGGGCGACCCGTTCCCCGTTTCGGAAAAAGCAGGGCGACGTCCTGCCCGGATGTGGAAGAAAGAAAGGGCGGCCTTGCGGCCGCCCTTTCTCATTCAGGCCTGAATCGCGCGCGCTTCGCGGTTCGCGCGCATCGACCCAAGCACCACCAGCACCCAGATCACCGCAGCCAGCCACCACAGGCCACCGCTGATCAGCGCCATTCCGATCAACCCGGCCTGCACGACATAATAGGCCATCGTGATCAGCGTCTTGCGGATCAGGTCACCCTCGCGGTCGGTCAGACCCACCGTGGCCGAGGCCGCGACGACATTGTGGACGCAGATCATGTTGCCCGCCGCGCCACCGACCGCCTGAAGCACGACAACGATGGTGACGCCCGCCAGATCCAGCCCGATGCCTTGCGCGGTCGAGAACTGGAACAACGAGAACATCATGTTCGACACGGTGTTCGACCCGGCGATAAAGGCGCCCAGCGCGCCCACGATCGGCGCGAACAGTGGCCAGGATGCGCCCGTCGCCGCGGCCATGCCTTCGGCCAGCGTGATCGGCATGGAGGTCATCCCCTCAGAGCCCGAGTTGATGAAAACCTGCACCATGGGCACCGCCAGCAACAGCGCCGGCGCCGCCGCCAGCATGGTGCGGCCCGAGATGGCCCAGGCGCGGCCATAATCGCGCCCCCGCATCCGGAACAGCACAACCGAGATCAGCGAAGCGATGATCATCACCGTTCCCGGCGAATAGGCGAACTGTGCCGTCGCGTTGATGCCCGACCCGAACAGGTCGCGCAGGGCAATCGTCGTGTCCGGGCCGGTCAGCCAGGCCTTCAGCGGCGCGATCGTCCGTGTCAGGACCAGCAGCACCGCAACGATCACATAAGGCATCCAAGCCGTCAGCAGCGGAATGGAACGACCCTTGGGACCCAGTTCGGCCTGGGCCTGATCAGGCTCGACCGTGCCCTGCCAACCGTCTTCCCATTGGGCACGGGGCGGAAAATCGAAGCGATCTGACGGCAGGAACAGTCCCGCCCGCGCAGCAGGAACCACGATCAGCAGGCCGATCAAGCCGCCCAGAAGCGACGGGAATTCCGGCCCCAGCACCCGTGCGACCAGCAGATAGGGCAAGGTAAAGGCAAAGCCGGCAAAGATGGCAAATTTCCATGCCCGGAACCCTTCGGCAAAGCTGCGGCTGGCGCCAAAGAAACGCGTCAGCATGCCCACCATCAGCAGCGGGATCAGGATCCCGACCAATGCGTGAACCAGAGCAACCTGTGCCGCGACCACGGGAACATAGTCTGCGACCGTCATCGGCGCGATGGCGGCCTCGACCTCGGGGCTGTTCGACAGGCCGGTGCTGATGCCGACCAGCATCGGCGTTCCCACCGCGCCAAAGGATACTGGTGTGGATTGGATGATCAGCGTGACCATGACCGCGGCCATGGCCGGAAAACCGATGGCCAGCAGCAGAGGTGCGGCCACCGCTGCCGGCGTGCCAAAGCCGGACGCCCCCTCGATCAGCGATCCGAACATCCATGCGATGATGATCGCCTGAATGCGCCGGTCGGGCGAGATGTCGGTAAAGCCGCGGCGGATCGTCCGGATCGCACCCGATTCCTGAACCGTGTACAGCAGCAGGATTGCCCCGAAGACGATGTAGAGCAGCGTGATGGCCGTGACCAGGCCGTTGACCGTGGCCCCTGCAACGCGGGCCAGCGGTGCCCCCCACAGCACCAGCGCCAAGGCCACGGTCACCAGATAGGCGCTGAGCATGGCAGTCTTGGCCGATCGCCGCATCACCACCAGCAGCACGAAAACCACCACGACGGGCAACGCCGCCGCAATGAAGAGAACTCCCTGTGACACCCCGTTTCCTCCCTCGAATTGTCAGGCACAATCGGACCGCGACAGGCAGGAAAATCAAGGAAAAACTGGTCTGAAAAACAGACCGGCTGCCAGTGGTGTCAAAAGGACGCGCCTTTCAGTCGCGCCGGATCGGCAAGGCGATCCCCTGCCCGCCTCCGATGCACATGGTGATCAGCGCCGTGCGGGCACCGGTTCTTTCCAGTTCATGCAAGGCCTTGACGGTCAGAATGGCCCCAGTCGCCCCCACCGGATGCCCCAAGGCAATGGCGCCACCGTTCGGGTTCACCTTGTCCGTGTCCAACCCCAGCCCCTTGTTGACCGCAAGGGCCTGGGCAGCAAAGGCCTCGTTTGATTCGATCACATCGAAATCAGCGATCGTCAGGCCGGTGCGCGCCATCAGGGCTTCGACGGCAGGGATGGGACCGATGCCCATCACCTCAGGCGGGACCCCGGCAACCGCATAACCCAGGATGCGCGCGCGGGGCACCAGACCTTCGGCCTGCGCGGCATCGGCTCGTGCCAGAACCAGCGCCGCCGCCCCGTCATTGATCCCGCTGGCATTGCCCGCCGTCACGCTGCCTTCCTTCTGGAAGACCGCCTTCAGACCGGCCAGCTTGTCCAGGTTGGTTTCCTTGGGATGCTCGTCCACCTCGAAAGCCGTGATTCCCTTGCGCGACCTGACTTGGACCGGGACGATCTGATCACGAAAATGTCCTGCCGCGATGGCCGCCGCCGCGCGGCGCTGGGACTCCATGGCAAACGCGTCCTGCTGCTCGCGCGTGATGTCATGCTGTGCAGCCACATTCTCGGCCGTGACACCCATGTGCCCGGTCCCCATCGGACAGGTCAGTGCCCCGGTCATCATGTCCAGCATGACCTGATCGCCCATCTTGGCGCCAAAGCGCGCGGAAGGCAGGGCATAGGGTGCGCGACTCATGCTCTCGGCACCGCCCGCGATGGCAAAATCCGCATCCCCCAGAACCAGCGCCTGCATGGCCGACACGATGGCCTGTGCGCCCGATCCGCACAAGCGGTTCACGTTCATCGCGGGCGTGGTGTGCGGAATGCCGGCGTTCAGCATGGCCACGCGGCTGAGATACATGTCACGCGGCTCGGTATTGATCACATGCCCGAAGACCACTTGCCCCACTCGCTCGGGTGCAAGGCTGGCCCGCTCCAGCGCGGCGCGGGTCACGGTGGTTGCAAGATCGATCGGCGGAATGGCCGCCAGGCTGCCTCCAAAGGTGCCGATGGCGGTACGTGTGCCGGACAGGATGACGATTTCAGACATGGACATGGTGCCCCCTCCCTTTTCCTGCTGCCAGAATAAGAAGGGACCCCCTGCAGGCAAGCCGCACCAGCCCGTGCCGTGGCGGCAGGAAAAGCGCAAATTGCAGCCGCCACGGGCAGGCGGTATGCTTGCAAGGAATAACGAGCAGCACGAGGCGACCATGACCGACCCCGCCCCACGGCCCCGCCTGCGAATCAAGCTGAGGCTGGAGTATGATTCGCCCCTGATCCTGGGGCCGGGCAAGGCAGAGCTTTTGAGCCGGATCGAACGCCTTGGCTCGATCTCGGCCGCCGCACGCGAAATGGGGATGAGCTACAAGCGCGCCTGGACCCTGGTCGAGGAGATGAACGTGGCCTTTGCCGAACCGGTGATCGATCGCGCGCGCGGCGGTGCCGGTGGCGGCGGGGCCACCGTCACGCCCACGGGCGCGCAGGTCCTGCGCCATTACCGCGCGCTGGAAACCCTGCTGCTGGAGGACGGAGCCGCGGATCTGATGGCGCTGAACGCGCTTCTGCGCCCCGAAGGGTCGCGCTGAAGTGTCGGCAAGGTTCCGCTGTCAACACGGACCCCTTGCGTCCGGACATCCGCATTTTCCGGGTTTGTGATTTCACCGGAGCGTGACTTTGCGCCATACTGCGGGAAACAAGACCGACAAGAAGAACGAGGGCAGGATGAACAGGCTACTGAAGCTGGCCATTGTAGCGCTGGTCGCGTCATGCGGCGGCGGCAACTACAGCGCGCCGCGGCAGCTGGACAATGCATGTGCCATCGCCGCCGAACGGCCCGCCTATCTGCGCGCCATGAAGCAGACCGAACGCAAATGGGGCGTTCCCGTCCATGTGCAGATGGCGACGATGTATCAGGAATCGAAGTTCATCGGCGACGCGCGCACCCCGCATCAATATGCGCTGGGCGTTATTCCCATCGGCCGACAAAGCAGCGCCTTCGGATATTCCCAGGCCCTTGATGGCACCTGGGAGGAATACCAGCGCAGTTCCGGCAACCGCCGCGCCCGCCGCGACAACATCCGCGATGCCACCGACTTCATGGGCTGGTACATGAACGGCAGCCAGCGGCAGCTGGGCTTGTCCAAGCATGACGCGGCCTCGCAATATCTGGCCTATCACGAGGGGCGGGGCGGCTTTGCGCGCGGCAGCCACCGCCAGAAAAGTTGGCTGATGCGGGTTGCGGGGCAGGTGGGCCAGCGGTCCGAGATGTATCGCCAGCAACTGATCGCCTGCCGCCGGGCCTGAGCCGGCGCTTGACGCCCTTTCTGCTTCGGGGCCTTCTGGTTCCAGGCAGGGAGGATCCATGTACACCGTCATCGGCACGTCAAGAAGTCGCGCATTCCGCGTCCTGTGGATGCTGGAAGAACTGCAGCAGCCTTATCGCCACGTCCCGGCCAATCCCCAGAGCGAGGGCGTGGCCCAGTTCAACCCGGCCGGCAAGGTGCCCGTCCTGATCGACGACGGCACGCCCGTGACCGATTCGACCGCGATCCTGACCTATCTGGCGGACCGGCACGGCCAGATGTCTCACGCCCCCGGAACCCTTGACCGGGCGCGGCAGGACAGCCTGACCCAGTTCCTTCTGGACGAATTCGATGCGGCCCTGTGGCTGGCGGCGCGCCACAGCTTCATCCTGCCCGAGGAAAGGCGGCTGGGCGCCATCAAGAACACCCTCCGGTGGGAGTTTGAAGCCAGCCAGAAAACCTTGGTCAACCGGATGTCCGAAGGCCCTTTCCTGATGGGCGAAACCATGACCGTGCCCGATCTGATCCTGACGCATTGCCTGGATTGGGCGCTGACCGCCCGCTTTCCAGTCGTTCAGTCGCGTTTGTCCGATTATCTGGAACAGATGCGTCAACGCCCGGCGTACCAGCGCGTGGTCAAGCTGTGATCAGTCTTTCGGCTGGCGTTCGTCAGACACCTCTGGTTCGGCGCTCACTGGTGGTTTGGGCTCGGCGGGCGGGGCGGCAACTGGCGCCTGTTCCGGCCGGGACATGAACGAGTCGATCCGCTGACGCAGATCCGGTGACAATGGTGTAACAGTATGCGTCATTCGGAACCCTCGGTGGCGAACGCGATGCGGTGCGCAAGGTCCCTCCCCGGTTGTGACGCTAGCAAGGGAGGGGCGGGCTTGTCATGACGGTTTGCTTGCTCCTGCGACTCAGGTCGCAGTCAGACGCAGCGCAGCGGCCTGACCTGCGCGGCGCCCGGTCGCCATGCAGGTCGTGAGCAGATACCCCCCCGTTGGCGCCTCCCAGTCCAGCATTTCCCCCGCGGCAAACACACCGGGCAGCGCACGCAATTCCAGATCGGGCGTCAATGCCTCGGTCACGATGCCCCCGGCCGAGGAAATGGCCCGGTCCAGTCCCATCGGCCCATCGTGACGCAACGGCAGCGCCTTGGCACGAGCCGCCCAGCCGGCCGCATCCTCGGGCAGTGGCTGGCCCCATTCCAGCAACAACGCCACCTTGATCGGATCTCCCAGCACACGCCGCAGCCAGTTCCCCAGCGACAACCGGCCCCGCCCCTGCGTGAAGCGTGCCGCCAGCCTGTCTGCCGAAAGATCAGGCGCCAGATCGACATGGGCCTGAAGCCCATCGCGCATCGCGGCCGCGACCGCGTACACGCCGCCGCCCTCGATGCCCTTGGCCGAGATGACCCATTCCCCGCGGCTGGTGCGCGGCCCGGCGACGATCTCGACACCCTTGACCGCCGATCCGAAGAAACGGGCCATCGGCGCGGACCAGCGAACATGAAAGCCCATGTTGGCCGGGCGAAAGGCCGCGATCCTGACACCGGCGGTCTGCAGCATCGGCGCCCAGCCTGCATCGGACCCCAGCCCCGGCCAACTGGCCCCACCCAATGCCAGCACGGTCACGCGTGGCGACAAAAGCCGCAGACCGTCCGGAGTCTCAAACCGGAACCCATCCTCAAGCCCGGACCACCGCCACCGGCTGCGCAACTCTACCCCACCGGCCTGCAGCCGGGCCAGCCAGGCACGCAGCAGGGGCGAGGCCTTCATGCCCACCGGAAAGACGCGCCCGGTCGATCCGGCAAACAGGGTCACCCCCAACCCTTCGGCCCAGGCCATCACCTCGGCCGGACCAAAGCCGCCGTCATGCGTATGCAGATATCCGTGGGGATCCGCAGGCCCGTCGCCGCCTTCGACAAAACCCGCAAAGATGTCCCGCGGCTCGTCCTTGGTCAGGTTCAGCCCCGATTTTCCCGCCATCAGGAACTTGCGCGCAGGGGTCGGCATGGCATCGGCCACCACGACCCGGCGACCGGGCGCCATCAGCATCTCTGCCGCCATCAGCCCCGCAGGCCCCGCCCCGATCACCAGTGCGTCCACCATCTCACTCATCGGCGGCCCCGTGGCCGCATGGCAAGGCGCAACAACGCGCGCTCGACCAGGGGCATCTGGGGCGCGCGGCTGGTGCTGCGCAAGGTCAGGTCGGTTGCCAGCAGCAACGAGACCGCCTCCTCCAGCGGCCCCATGCCCCAAGTCTGCGCCTGTCGGGTCATCCTGTCGCGGCGCGGGCCAAAGACAGGCGGTCGTGCACGGGCCAGCGCCACCCCCGGCCCTGCCGGATCGGCGGCCGCCAGGTGCAACACGCGGAAGTGCCGCAAAGCCGCGATGCACAGGGTCACGGGCGCAATGCCCTGCTGTTCGACCCGGCGCATCAGGCGCCCGAACTCGTCCTCGCGCCGTTCCGCCACGATGTGGATCAGTTCATCCAGATCGGCCTCGACCGTGGCAGGCGCCAGCAGGGCAATCTCGTCAGGCGTCAACGGCGCGGGATCGTCGTGCTTGTAAAGGCCGATCTTCTCGATCGTCTGGCGCAGGTCGCCCGGGTCCAGCGCGCGGGACAGCAGCATCAGCTCGCGCATGGCATCGCGCGGCACCTCGCGCAGGCCCGCCTCCGAAAGCCAGCCGGACACCTCGTCCTCTCCGGGCGGATCGTCGTAAACGGGCGCCGTAACGGCCTGACCATGAGTTTCGAACAGCTTGCGCAGCGCCGAGGATTTGCCAAGGCTGCCCGCGGTCACCACGACCACCGCATCACCCTGCCGCCAATCGGCCAAGGCGGCACGAATCGCCTCCGCCGCCGTATCGGGTGCCTCGTCCACCAGAACGACACGGGGACCCGGAAAAAACCCGACCTCACGTACCGCATCGATCAGCTGCGCCGGGTCCTTCTTCAACCCTGCGCCGGACATTCGCGTCAGGCGCATCTCCTCGTCGGCCTTTTCTCCGACCAGCGCCCGCACGGCCTCGGCCCGCTTCAACGCCACCCGCATCGGGTCCTGGCCATAGATCAGCAGGGCCGGGCGTGACGGGTCGGGCCGTGCCAGATACCGTGCGATCTCGCCGCCTTTCAGCAGCATCGCGCCCTCATTCCGGCAACGACCCGGACGCCGCCAGCAGTCGCGTCACCACCTGATCGGCCAGCATCAGGGCCAACCGCTCGCGCGCGTCCCCTTCGGCCGCCAGGGTCGAGATGGTCGTGCCGGTTGTCGAATAGGACGTGAAGCTGCTGACGCGCCCCCGGGTAACGACCTGCCCCTGCGGCCCTGTCAGCGCGAAATCGGCGGTGCCGTTCAGCGAATAGCGGGTCGTCACCTCGTCCGTGGTGATGGCCTGGCTGACGACGCTGGCATTGATCCGGTAATCCAGATCATAGATCGCAGCGTCCTCCGGTCCCAGCCGCTCGGCCAGACGACGATTGAAGACAAAGTCGAGAGGCGTGTCCGGGTCGCGCGGGCGCACCTTGCCGAACAGCCGGTCACCCCCGCCGCCCGGGCCGTGGACCGGGCTCAGCCCGCAGGCCGACAGCGCCAGCAGTCCAAAAAGGACCGCGCGCCGCGGAATGCGGTCAGGCGACCACATTGACGATCCGCCCGGGCACGACGATCAGCTTTTTCGGCGCCGCGCCTTCAAGAAAGCGCTGCACCGTTTCATCCGCCAGGACCATGGCCTCGATCTGCTCCTTGGGCATGGCCTTGGGCACCTCGATCTCGGCCCGCCGCTTGCCGTTGATCTGGATGGGCAAGATCACGCTGTCGCTTTCCAGCAGGGTGGGGTCCGCCTTGGGCCAAGCGGCGTCCACGACCATGCCCTGCCCGCCCGCGACGGACCAGACCTCTTCGGCCAGGTGCGGCACCATGGGGGCCATCAGCTGCGCCATGATCCGCAGGACGGCACGACGCGCCTCCCCTCCGGCCTTGGACTTGCCGAGGGCATTGGCCAGTTCATAAAGCTTGGCGACGGCCTTGTTGAAGGCAAAGCCCTCGATGGCCGCTGTCACATCGGCAATGGCGCGATGCGCCGCCCGCGTCAGGTCGGCATCGTCACCGCCATCGGCCGGCGCTTCCTCGGCCAGCCGGAAGACGCGGGCCAGGAACTTGGCCGCGGCCTCGGCACCCGAGGCGGTCCATTCGACGTCCCGCTCGGGAGGGCTGTCGGACAGCATGAACCAGCGCGCCGTGTCGGCGCCAAAGCTTTCCACGATGTTGACCGGGTCGACGACGTTCTTCTTTGACTTCGACATCTTGGCCGACGGAATGACCTCGACTGCGGTGCCGTCCGCCAGCTTGCCGTCCGTCACGTCCTCGGGCAGGTGATAGACCGGCCGGCCCCGCTCGTCCCGGGTCATGTAGATCTCGTGCGTGACCATGCCCTGCGTGAACAGCGCGTCGAACGGCTCCTTGGCCTTTTCGGGCAGATGTCCGGTCTTCACCATTGCCCGGGCAAAGAAGCGGGAATACAGCAGGTGCAGGATCGCATGCTCGATCCCGCCGATATACTGGTCCACGTTCATCCAGTAGTCCGCATCCGCACGCGTCGTCGGCGTATCGGCATGCGGCGATGTGAAACGCGCGTAATACCAGCTGCTGTCCACGAAGGTGTCCATCGTGTCGGTTTCCCGCCGCGCCTCGCCGCCGCATTTGGGACAGCTGGCCTGACGCCATGTCGGGTGGCGGTCCAGCGGGTTTCCGGGCACGTCGAAGGTGACGTCCTGCGGCAGCAGCACGGGCAGGTTCTGCTTGGCCTCGGGCACCGTGCCGCAGCGGTCGCAATGAACCACCGGGATCGGACAGCCCCAATAGCGCTGACGCGAGATACCCCAGTCGCGCAGGCGGAACTTGGTCACGCCTTCGCCATAGCCCTGCGCCTCGGCATGGGCGATGGCCGCATCGACAGCAGCCTCGCCGGTCTGATCGCCCTCGCCCGCAAAGCCGCGCACATAGGTTACCGTTTCGGTCTTGGCGGGCACAAAGGGCGCCTTTGCGACCAGCGCATCGGCCTGCGCCTGATCCATGCTCCGTTCCCCAAAGGTCGCCCGGATCGGCAGCTCGTATTTCGTCGCGAACTCGTGGTCGCGCTCGTCATGCGCCGGGCTGCCGAAGATCGCGCCCGTGCCATAATCCATCAACACGAAGTTCGCGATCCAGATCGGCAGCAGCCAGTCCGGGTCCAGCGGGTGCTGAACGGTCAGCCCGGTGTCAAAGCCCAGCTTGGGCGCGGTTTCGATGGCCTCTTCGGTCGTGCCGATCTTGCGGCACTCCTCGCGAAAGGCCTCGATCTGGGGACGGGCCTCGGCCAGCTGCTTGACCAGCGGGTGGTCCGGTGACAGCGCCACGAAACTGGCGCCCCTCAGCGTATCGGGGCGCGTCGTATAGACCTCGATCGCCTCGAATCCCGCGGGTGCATCGACCGTGGCAAAACGGAACTGCAGCCCGCGCGACTTGCCGATCCAGTTCGACTGCATCAGCCGCACCTTCTCGGGCCAGCCCTTCAGCCCGTCCAGCGCTTCCAGCAGTTCGTCCGAGTAATCCGAGATCCGGAAGAACCATTGCGTCAGTTCGCGCCGTTCGACCGTCGCACCAGACCGCCAGCCCTTGCCGTCGATCACCTGCTCGTTGGCCAGAACGGTCATGTCGACCGGGTCCCAGTTGACCTGCGCCGACTTGCGCGTGATCAGCCCCGCCTCCAGCATGTCCAGGAACAGCGCCTGCTGCTGGGCCACATAGGCGTCGTCGCAGGTCGCGAACTCGCGGCTCCAGTCGATGGACAGGCCCAGAGGCTTCAGCTGTTCGCGCATCGTGGCGATGTTGGCATAGGTCCAGTCGCGCGGATGGCCGCCCTGTTCCATCGCCGCGTTTTCGGCCGGCATGCCGAACGCGTCCCAGCCCATTGGATGCAGCACGCTGAATCCCTGCGCCCGCTTGAAGCGCGCCACCACGTCGCCCATCGTATAGTTGCGCACATGCCCCATGTGGATGCGCCCCGAAGGATAGGGAAACATCTCGAGGACATAGTATTTCGGCCGCTCGTCGCGCGTGGCGGTAAAGCTGCCGGCATCGGCCCAGGCCTTCTGCCAGCGGGTTTCGCTTGTCGCGGGATCATAGGGCATCGGGAACCTCGGGCGTCATTCGTTGCCCGCAGGGTTTATACCCCCCGCATCAGCGGGTCCAGAGGGCCGCGGCGCCTGCCACCTGCGCCGCCGGCGATCAAAGTCGCCCGTCGCGCAGGCGCAACTGGCGGGCGCGGGTCAAAATTGCATCCTCGACCGCGCGCACGGTGCCCGGCTCGACCGCGGCACCGCCCGGGCCCTGCAGCGACAAGCGCAGGCTGCGGGCATCCAGCGCGGGATCGCTGATCTGGACCGTCGCGCGATAGGACCGCCCCCCGCCCGGAGGCGTGCCATAGCCGGTCTGGATCACGCCGGTGAACGGATCCACCGTTTGCACCGGCAGGAAATTCAGAACCTCCAGGCTGGCGTTCCAAAGGTACTTGTTGACGCCCACGGCCGTGTTCGGGTTCTGGCGGTTTCCGAAAACCTCCCAGATCGTGGTGCTGTCCTGCGGCGCCCGGGCCGCCATGGCCTCCGATCGGCCGCCACCCTGCCCCCCGCAGGCGGCAAGCCCGGCCAAGGCCGTCATGGCGATCATCAGGCGCGCGCCGCGTGCATAGGTCATGGCATCCCCCGGTCTTCATGTCCGCGCCAGCTTTAGCGCGGGAAGGACCGGCGAAACAAGCACAATGGCCGGGGGTTGCATGAACCGGAGGTCAACGCACGCGAGGGCGGGCCAGAGGGTGTGGCCCTTGTGCATCATGCTCGCAGGCAAAGGAATTCCCACCCTGCTGATTTCGTTGCATCACAACTTCGAAACGGTGAAACAAATCGCATACCCAGGGCGGGACCGCCGGCTTGGGCATCAGAGAGACAAGAGGGAACATCACCATGAAAAAGGCTCTTATCGCCTCGACCGCGCTGGTTCTGACCGCCGGTGTGGCTGCTGCCGACGTGACCATCTCGGGCTATGGCCGGACCGGTATCATCTACCTGGAAAACATCGATGACACCACGCCGTCGCCGAACGAGACCCAGGTGATCTCGCGCCTGCGCATGAACATCGACGCGACCACCTCGACCGACCAGGGCGTCGAGTTCGGTGGCCGTTTCCGTCTGCAGTGGGACCAGAACAACAGCAACCGTGGCGAGCAGGGCCAGCTGAACGCCGGTAAGCTGTTTGTTACCGCCAGCGGCCTGACCGTCGAAATCGGCAACGTCGACACCGCCTTCGACTCGGCCGGCCTGGCCTATGCCTCGGAACTGGGTTCCTATGACCGTTCGATCGGCGGTAACCCCGGTGGTTCGTTCTTCGCCTACAGCTCCGACCGCCTGCGCAGCCAGAACTACATGGGCGTCATGGCCAAGTACTCGGTCGACGCTCTGACCGTGCGCGCCTCCTATGTCGATCCGGACCAGACGGGTCTAACCGACGGTGCAGGCTTCGAAGAAGAACTGGGCATTTCGGCCGACTACACCTGGAACGACCGTCTGGAACTGTCGGCTGCTGCCGTCAACAACGGTTCGGGCCTGGAAGGCAACGACCAGTACTTC
>NZ_JBKGUN010000123.1:0-12472 GCF_046462195.1 Paracoccus sp. (in: a-proteobacteria)
ATGAGCAAGCCGCTGATGGCCAAGGCCACCGCCGTCTGGCTGGTCGACAACACGACCCTCAGCTTCAAGCAGATCGGCGATTTCTGCGGTCTGCATGAACTCGAGGTCCAAGGCATTGCCGACGGCGACGTGGCGGCCGGCGTCAAGGGTTATGATCCCATCGCCTCTCACCAGCTGGATGCCGAAGAAATCAAGCGTGCCGAGGCCAGCCCGATGTATCGGCTGCGCTTGAAGCACAACCCTGCATCGGAAGGCGAAGAAAAGCGCCGCGGTCCGCGCTATACCCCGCTGTCCAAGCGTCAGGACCGCCCTGCCGCGATCCTGTGGCTGGTCAAGTTCCACCCGGAGTTGCAGGACGCCCAGATCGCCAAGCTGGTGGGCACGACCAAGCCGACCATTGCCTCGATCCGCGAGCGCACGCACTGGAACATCCAGAACATCCAACCAATCGACCCGGTCGCCTTGGGTCTCTGCCGCCAGACGGAACTGGATGCCGCCGTGCAGAAGGCCGCCAAGAAGCGCGCCGCCGAGGGTGTGGTCATGACCGATGACGAACGTCGCAAGCTGGTCAGCACCGAAACCTCGCTGTCCATGTCCGACGAGGCGCGACTGCCCAGCGCGATCGCCGGGCTCGAGACCTTCAGCCTGTCACGCGACGAGGAAAAGCCCGAACCCAAGCGGGATGCCGACAGCTTCTTCAACCTGCCGGACCGTGATGACGAAGACGAGGATGACGGCGACAATCGCTGATCCCTCTGTACTGCATGAAAAAAGGCCGGCATTTGCCGGCCTTTTCTCATTTCAGATCCGATGGATCAGGGTCGTGCGGAGCGTCCGCGGATCATGCGGAAGATCGCGATCAGGATGCAGGCACCGATCACGGCCACGATCAGCTGACCGACCAGGCCGCCGGCCGTGGTGCCCAGAATGGCGCGGAACAGCCAGTTACCGATCAGTGCGCCAAGGATACCCAAGATGATGTTGGTCAGAAGACCATGATTGCCCTTCATGATTTTCTCGGCGATCCAACCGGCAATGGCGCCCAGAATGATCGAAAGAATCCAGCCGTAGCCTTCCATGTCAGTCCCTTTCGGTAATGAAGCGGTCGCCGCCTTGGCGACCCGTCAGCGGAACAATGCCGTGATCGGGATTTATGTTCCTGCATCAGGTTCCCTGAAATGACAGGTGTTGAAAATGCGTCACACCGAGAGGCAGATGTATTTCATCTCCAGGTAATCCTCCATGCCGTGTCGGCTGCCCTCGCGGCCCAGGCCGGACTGCTTGACGCCGCCAAAGGGCGCCACCTCGGTCGAGATGATGCCGGTGTTCACGCCGACGATGCCGTATTCCAGCGCCTCCTGAACGCGGGTGATGCGGCCGATGTCGCGTGCATAGAAGTAGGACGCCAGTCCGAAGATCGTGTCGTTGGCCTTGGCCACGGCCTCTTCCTCGGTTTCGAAGGTGAAGAGCGCGGCAAGGGGGCCAAAGGTTTCCTCGGTCGCGACCTTCATGCTGTCGGTGACTCCGGTGACGACGGTGGGCTTGAAGAACAGCCCGTCCAGCCGCTCGCCCCCGGTCATGACCTCGCCCCCGCCGCTGGTCACGTCGCGGATGTGCTCCTCGACCTTCTCGACCGCGTCTTCGTTGATCAGGGGGCCGGTGGTCGTGCCTTCCTCCAGACCGTCGCCCACGCGCAGCTTGTCCACGGCCTGGGCCAGCTTTTTCGCAAAGGCCTCATAAACACCGGCCTGCACATAAATGCGGTTGGCGCAGACGCAGGTTTGTCCGTTGTTGCGGAACTTGGAGGCCATGGCGCCTTCCACGGCCGCATCAAGATCGGCGTCGTCGAAGACGATGAAGGGCGCATTGCCGCCCAGCTCCATGCTGCACTTCATCACCTGGTCCGCGGCCTGGCGCAGCAGGATGCGGCCCACCTCGGTCGATCCGGTGAAGGTCAGCTTGCGGACCTTGTGGTTTTCGCAGAACTCCTTGCCCACATCGCTTGAGCGCGACGAGGTGACGATGGACAGGATGCCCTTGGGCAGGCCGGCACGCTCGCCCAGAACCGCCATGGCCAAGGCCGACAGCGGCGTTTCCGCAGCGGGACGCGCCACAAAGCCGCAGCCCACGGCCAGTGCCGGTCCGGCCTTGCGGGTGATCATCGCGTTCGGAAAGTTCCACGGCGTGATCGAGCCGACGACCCCGATGGGCTGGCGGATCACGGTCAGGCGCTTGTCGGCCTGATGGCCGGGGATGGTTTCGCCGTAAACGCGCTTGGCCTCTTCGCCGAACCATTCGATGAAGCTGGCGCCATAGGCGATCTCGCCCTTGGCCTCGGGCAAGGGCTTGCCCTGTTCGGCGGTCAGGATGCGGCCGAGGTCATCCTGGTTTTCCATCATCAGGTCGAACCATCGGCGCATCACCTGCGCGCGTTCCTTGGCAGGACGTGCGGTCCAGTCCTTCATGGCCTCATGCGCGGCATCGATGGCGCGGGCAACCTCGGGACGGCCCAGATCGGCGACCTTGGCGATCACGTCGCCGCGGGCGGGGTTCCGGACCTCGAACGTGGCGCCGTCATCGGCATCGACCCATTCGCCGGCAACAAAGGCGCGGGTTTCCAGCAGCGATGGGTCGCGCAGCAGGGTCTTCAGGTCTGTCGAATGCTTGGTCATGATCTTTCCTCTTGCGGCGGCCCAAGATGAGCACGCGTCCAAAGCGCTGTCAAAGCCGTGGCGGTTCCCGGTTAACCATCTGCGCAAGTTGAACGCGACGATGCGGAACGGTTCAGTCTGCTTGCTTGTTCAGCATCAGATCCGCCCCACCACGGGGTTTTCAAATCGGAGACTGCCATGCGCAAGCTTGTTTTGACCACAGCCATCGTCGCCCTCGGCCTGCCTGTTGCCGCGATGGCCCAGACCACCGCCACCGCCTCGACCGACCTGAACGTCCGTTCGGGACCCGGCGTCCAGCACGCGGTCGTCGGCGCCATCATGGCCGGCAACGAGGTGACCGTGCGCGGCTGCATCGACAGCGCCAACTGGTGCGAAGTGTCGGGTGACGGCATCGAGGGCTGGTCCTATGGCGATTATCTGAACGTCACGGCAGGGGACGAGGTTGTTTCGCTTTACCCCAACCGCCAGACGGTCGGCGTCACCATCATTGAGGCGCCTGTCGAGGAAACACCCAGTGAAGGCCAGAACGCCGCTGTTGGCGGCCTTGGCGGTGCGGCCATAGGCGCGCTGATTGCGGGTCCCGTGGGCGCCGTTGCCGGTGCCGCCATCGGCGGCGGTGCAGGTGCTGCCGCGACCGAGGAGCCGGCGACCGAGGTGACGACCTATGTGACCTCGAACACTGTCGATCCGGTCTATCTAGACGGGGAGGTCGTCATCGGTGCCGGCGTGCCCGAAACGGTGGAAGTGTACGAAATTCCCGAGCAGCCGAACTATCGCTATGCCCAGATCAATGGTCAGACGGTTCTTGTGGATCCGACCGACCGCCAGATCGTTTACATCTATCGCTGAGCTTTTCCCTCTTGGCGATCTTTCTGAAGGCGGTGCGCTGGTTCGCACCGCCTTTTTTCTATGCAGGATGCGTGGTCCAGCAGGGCTGCAGATCGCCGCGCCTCGGCGAGGCCGCGTGAACCGCGTGGGCGATGGCCCGCGACAGCACACAGGCCGAGGCATGACCCAAGGCAAAGGCATCCGTCACAGGGTCGGCCAGGGGTCGCGCGGCGGTCGAAACGGCAAAGATCAGATCCCCGTCCAAAGGCGTGTGGCTGGGCACCAAGGCGCGTGCGATGCCGTCATGGGCGGCAACGGCCATGCGATGCAGCCCTGCCTTGTCCAATGCGGCATCGGTGGCCACGATGGCGATGGTTGTCGCCTCGCCCAGGCGCTTGGCCGGCAGAGGCTCCTGTTCCGAGGGAAAGGCCGCGGGCAGGCCGAGGCCTCCGAATTCCGATAACAGTTCCCACGGTGCGGCCCAGAATTCCGCGCCATCGCCGACAGTCGCCTGCCCCAGCGCGTTCACCACGACCAGCGCCCCGACCGTCAGCCCGTTCTCCAGCACCGCCGATGCGGAGCCGAGGCCTCCTTTCAGGTTGCCCGTCATCGCGCCCGTTCCGGCGCCTGCCGTGCCGATGGCGAAATCGGCCGCTGCGGCGTGCAAGGCTGCCTCGCCCAGCGTCGGATAAGGGTTGTGGGTCCAGTTCTTGTCGCCCCCGTTCAGCAGGTCGAAGACGATCGCCCCCGGCACGATGGGCACGCGCGCCCCGCCCACCGCGAAACCGCGCCCTGCCGCGTGCAGTCCCGCCATCACCCCATCGCAGGCCGCCAGTCCAAAGGCCGAGCCGCCGGACAGGACCAGGGCGTCGACCGCGCTCACCAGCTTGTCGGGCGCCAGCAGGTCCGTCTCGCGCGTGCCGGGTGCGCCGCCCATGACATGAACCGCTGCCGCAAAAGGCCGATCCGCCGTCAATACGCTGACCCCGGATCGCAACACGGCATCATCGGCATTGCCGACGCGCAGACCGTCCACATCGGTGATCAGGTTGCGCGGACCGGGCCTCATGCCATCGCCTTCAGCGCCGCTGCCCGCGTTTCCGACAGGGTCGCGCCCGTCGTCAGCGCCTCGGGGTCCAGACGCAACTCGATCACGGACAAGCGGCCGGACAGGCGGGCCTGTTCAAAGGCGGGTGCGAAATCCTCGTCCCGCTCGACCAGTTCGCCATGGCCGCCATAGGCGCGTGCGAGGGCCGCAAAGTCCGGGTTAAAAAGGTCCGTTCCCGAAACGCGGCCCGGGTAGTGGCGTTCCTGATGCATGCGGATGGTGCCATAGCGCCCATTATTGGCCACGAGCACGATCGGCGTTGCCCCATACTGTGCCGCGGTCGACAGTTCGGTCACGCTCATCTGCAGGCAACCGTCCCCGGCCAGACAGACAACCATCCGGTCGGGATGCGCCAAACTGGCCGAAATGGCCGAAGGCAGGCCATAGCCCATCGAGCCCGAGGTCGGCGCAAGCTGCGTGCCATACTGCCGCCAGCGGAAGTACCGGTGAAGGAACGCGGCATAGTTGCCCGCACCGTTGGTCAGGATGGCGTCGGGGGGCAGGTTCTCGGCCAGCCAGGACACCACGTTTTCCAGCCGAACGGAACCGGGGGTGGATCGTGGCACCTGCCAATCCTCGTACGAGGCGCGCAGCTGCTGCCGCCAGGCGGACCAGGCAGGCGCCGCGCCGGGCGCGGGCTGTTCCGCCAAGGCCGCGACAACGGCACGCGGGTCGGCCACGAGGCCCGGATCGGCGCGCCACAGGCTGCCCAGCTGGTCAGGGTCCGGATGCACATGGATCACCCGCGCATGGGGGCGTGTCGGGTCCATCAGGGAAAACCCGGCCGTCAGCGTGTCGCCCAGCCTGGACCCCAGCGACAGGATCACGTCGGCCTCGCGCAGCGCCAGACCCAGGGCAGGGTTCATGCCGATGCCCAGGTCGCCCACGTAATGGGGCAGGGTGTTGTCCATCCGGTCCTGACGGCGGAACGGCACCGCGACCGGCAGATCCCATGCGGCGGCAAAACCTGCCAGATCATGGGCCGCCTTGTTCGACCACAGGCTGCCGCCTGCCACCACCAGCGGTTGCCGCGCCCCCTGCAGCGCCTGCGCCACGACCGCCACGGCGTCGGGTGCGACATGGGGCAGGGGCGGACGGGCGGGCGGCAGGTCCGGGATATCGCAAGAGGCCGACAACATGTCCTCGGGCAGGGCCAGAACAACGGGTCCGGGCCGTCCCGTTGTTGCGACATGAAAGGCACGCGCCACATATTCGGGAATGCGCGCGGTCTGGTCGATCTGCGCGACCCACTTGGCCAGCGGCCCGAACATGGCCCGGTAGTCAACCTCCTGAAAGGCGTCCCGGTCCTGGTCGCCCCGTGCGATCTGGCCGACGAACAGGATCATCGGGGTCGAATCCTGCCGGGCGACATGCACGCCCGCGCTGGCATTGGTGGCGCCCGGACCGCGCGTCACGAAGGCCACGCCCGGTCGGCCGGTCAACTTGCCCGCGGCCTCGGCCATCATCGCGGCACCGCCTTCGTGACGGCAGACGATGTTGCCGATGCCGCTGTCATGCAAACCGTCCAGCGCGGCCAGGAAGCTTTCGCCGGGAACGGAAAAGACCCGTGTCACCCCGTTGAGCCGCAGTGCCTCTACCAGGATCTGTCCGCCATGCCGCATGTATCATCCTTTCGTGAATTCGATCTGGCGCACACGGACATGCCGCAGCGCCTCGACCATGAAGGCCGTCATCAGGCCAAAGTTCAGCAAACCGTTCGCCGCGGTCAGTCCGCCCAGGATGCGCCATTCCTGCGGCATCAGGACATCGCCATAGCCAAGCGTCGTGAAGGTCACCAAGGTGAAATACATGGCCTCCTCGAAGGTCGGGAAGACGCCCAGCAGGTGAAACACCACCGCCCACAGCCAGACCGAGGCGGTCAGCATGCCCAGCACGGCCAGGCTGGTCGTCACGACCACCAGCATCAGCTTGGGCCGGTGCGGGGCGCGCATCAGCCAGTGGGCGGCCTTGGCGAATGCGGTTTCCAGTGCCCAAACCGCCATGCCGGCCATCAGCACGCTGAGAATCATCAGCACCGATCCGAAGGCGATCTGTCCCAGCATAACGGTCCCTTCCCCTGTCACAGACCTAGCGCAGGCCCCGCATGACGCGCAACGCCACCTTTACATGGCGCGGCCTCGCGCCTATCTGACACGGTCATGGCCAAGGACGATGACAACAAGAACTACAAGGTGATCGCCGAGAACCGGCGGGCACGCTTCGATTACTTCATCGAGAGCGATCTCGAGGTGGGAATCATGCTGACCGGGTCCGAGGTCAAGTCCCTGCGCGTGGGCCAGTCCAACATCGCCGAAAGCTATGCCTCGGTCGAAGGGGGCGAGCTGTGGCTGATCAACGGCTATGTCGCGGCCTTGGCCCGTGCCGGTGTCTTCGGCCACGAGGAGCGTCGCCGCCGCAAGCTGCTGGTCAGCAAGCGCGAACTGGCCCGCCTGTGGCAGGCCACGGCCCGCGAAGGCATGACGCTGGTCCCGCTGGTGATGTATTTCAACCACCGTGGCATCGTGAAGCTGAAGATCGCCGTCGCCAAGGGCAAGAAAAACCACGACAAACGTGAAACCAGCGCCAATCGCGACTGGAACCGCCAGAAACAGCGCTTGTTGAAGCAAGGATAGCGCCCGTGCGGCATTGCAGCCCCGGCTGCCTCCCTGTAGATCGGGGCGGCGCGAGCCATGGGGGGACATGCGATGCAGGACGATCCGAAGACCTTGGTTTCGACCGACTGGCTGGCGGCGCATCTGAGCGACCCGGATCTGCGCATCATCGACGCCAGCTGGCACATGCCGGCATCCGGCCGCGACGCCCGCGCGGACTATGACGCGGGGCACATCCCCGGCGCCCGCTTCTTCGACATCGAAGCGATCAGCGACAAGCGCAGCGCGCTGCCGCACATGGCCCCGCCGCCCGAGATGTTCATCAGCCGCATGCGCGCGATGGGCGTGGGCGACGGGCATCAGGTCGTCATTTACGACAATTCGGACGTGCGCAGCGCCTTTCGCGTCTGGTGGACCTTTCGCCTGATGGGCAAGACCGATGTCGCCGTGCTGGATGGCGGCCTGCGGAAATGGCAGGCCGAGGGCCGCACCCTCGAGGACATGCCCCCGATCCTGCGCGACCGCCACATCACCGTCCAGCGGCAGGCGGCCCTGGTGCGCGATGTCACGCAGGTGGCCGCCGCCAGCAAACTGGGCGACCACGAGATCATCGATGCCCGCGCCCCCGAACGGTTCCGTGGAGACGCGGCCGAGCCGCGCCCCGGCCTGCGCGCGGGCCATATTCCCGGCGCCCGGAATCTGCCCTTTGGCCGCCTGTTCAAAGACAACGGCACGATGATCGAGCCTGATGCCATCCGCGCAGCCTTCGAGGAAGCGGGCGTGGATCTGTCCAAGCCCGCCATCACCACCTGCGGCAGCGGCGTGACCGCTGCGATCCTGTTCTTTGCACTGGAACGGATCGGGCACCGCAACCACTCGCTTTACGACGGAAGCTGGACCGAATGGGGCAGCTTTCCCGACCTGAATATCGCAACCGGAGACGCCTGAGATGCTGTCCAACCTCAAAGCCCAAGCCCCCGACAAGATCCTGATGCTGATCGAAGAGTTCAAGGCCGACACCCGTCAGGGCAAGATCGACCTGGGCGTTGGCGTTTACAAGGACCCGCAGGGCGTCACCCCCGTGATGCGCGCCGTCAAGGCGGCCGAGCAGCGGATCTGGGAAAGCCAGACCACCAAGGCCTATACCGGTCTGGCCGGAGAGCCGGAGTACCGGGGCGCGATGGCCGCGATGGTGCTGGGCGACGTGCCCGCCGACCGGCTGGCCTCGGTCGCGACCGTGGGCGGCACCGGAGCGATCCGTCAGGCGCTGGAACTGGCGCGGCTGGCGAACCCGGACGTGCGGGTCTTCGTGTCGAACCCCACCTGGCCCAACCACCTGTCCATCATGAACTTCATGGGCCTGCCCTTTACCGAATACCGTTATTTCGACGCCGAGACGCGGGGCGTGGACTTCGAAGGCATGAAGACCGACATCGCGCAGGCGGGCCGCGGCGACATCGTGCTGCTGCACGGTTGCTGCCACAACCCGACCGGCGCGAACCTGGACCTCGACCAGTGGTCCGAGGTCGTTTCGATCCTTGAGAAATCGGGTGCGATCCCGCTGATCGACCTGGCCTACCAAGGCTTTGGCGACGGTCTGGACGCGGATGCCGAGGCAACGCGCCTTGTGGCCGCACGCCTGCCCGAGGTTCTGATCGCGGCCTCCTGTTCCAAGAACTTCGGCATCTATCGCGAGCGGACCGGCATCCTGATGGCGCTGGCGGAAAACACCACCGCGCGTGATCTGGCGCAGGGGTCCATGGCCTATCTGAACCGCCAGAACTATTCCTTCCCGCCGGACCACGGGGCCCGGATCGTCAGCACGATCCTGACCGATGAAACCCTTCGCACAGACTGGGCTGCCGAACTGGAAGAGGTCCGCAACACGATGCTGGGCCTGCGCGACCAGCTGGCCTCCGAACTGCGCGACCTGTCGGGCAGCGACCGCTTCGACTTCATCGCCCGGCACCGCGGCATGTTCTCGCGCCTGGGCGCCACGCCCGAACAGGTGCAAAAGCTGAAAACGGATGCGGCGATCTATATGGTGGGCGACTCCCGCTTGAACATCGCGGGCCTGAACCGAAACACCGTTCCGGTTCTGGCGCGCGCCATCATCGACGCGGGCATCTGACGGCAGAAGGGGGCGGGATCACCCGTCCCCTTGTTCATGAAGCAGATGCAGGCGCAGTGCCGTCCCCTGCGCCCTTAACGGCGCGCCAGCCGTTGCTCGATGTAATCGCGCAATTCCTCGACCTCGGTCCGACTTTCGCGCAAGGCGTCCATGGCCGAGCGTTGTTCCGTCTGGGCGCTGAACAGCCGCGCCTCATAGTCGGCCCTGTTCTGCTGGTTCAAGGCCAAGGCCGCATCCCGTTCTTCCTCGGCCTCGTGCAGTTTCCGGGCCATGCGGTCCAGTTCGCCCCCGTCAATCCGGCCGGCGCGGGCCAGACGATGGACCAGCCAGCTGGCCAGCCATCCCAGCAGAAAGGCTCCGAACAGGATCAGGGCCGTCACGGTTATGAATTCGGAGCGGGTCATCGGGTTGTTTCGTCCTCGGCAGCGTCGGGTCCCAATCCCTGGGGACGGGGTCCCGGACGGGGGGTCGTGTCATTGGCATTCAGCACGGGCACCCTAATGTTTTCCTCGCGCTCGTCCAGAGATTGAAACTCCTCGCGTACACCCACCGTCATGGGTGCCATGCCTGTTGTGCCATTGCTGTGGGGCAGCTGCGGCCCCTGCATCGGCGGAAGGGCAGGGGCGGCAGGAGGCTCGGGGCGATTGGGGCCCTGCATGCGCCCTGCGGAAAGCACCTCCATGTCAGGACCCGCCATGCGCTCGGCCGCCATCACGATGGGCTGGCCGGTCACGCCGGAAACCGTGACGGGTGTCGGCAGGGGCTCGGACCGGACGGCATGCGGCGACAACAGGCGGAATTCGATCCGGCGGTTGGCTTCGCGTCCTTCATCGGTCTCGTTGGTGGCCACGGGCTGGCTTTCACCATAGCCGCGGGCGGTCATGTTGGTGACGGTGATGCCGGCCTGCTGCATGGCCGCCACGATGGCCTGCGCCCGTCCGCGTGACAGGTCAGCATTGAACCCCTGCGAGCCTTGTGCATCCGTGTGCCCCCCCGCCTCGATGGGGAACTCGGCGCAGTCGGTCATGGCCTCGGCCATGCGGGCCAGCGTCGGTGCCGGATCGCCGGCGATCGAGGAGCGGTTCGGCTCGAACCCGATCTCGCTTTCGGACATGATGCGGTTCAGCCGTGCGGCACATTCCTCGCCATCCGGCAGGCCCAGTGTCGTGTCCAGACGCCGGTCATAGGCGATGGCCAGTTGATAGGGCGCACCCGGTCCAAGACGCTCGGTCAACAGTTCGAGGGCCAGTTCGGCCGCCTGGGGATCACCCGAGACTCCCTTCAGAGACACCATGTCCGGCGTCACCTGAACCTCGCCCGCTTTCAGCGCGCTCATTGCCTCCAGCCCGGCAATGACGCGGACGGTCCAGCCGCCGGGCACCCTTTCGTCGCTGCGCAGCCCGCTCTGGGCGACCTGGAATCGCGAACGGGCAAAGCTGTCCACGGCCTGCCGCATCTGCCCATCGGCAATGCGGCCGCGCATCGACAGCGCGCCGTCGTCGGACAGGCTGGCCAGAAACTCGATCGGCGCGGTGGCGACGGGCTGCGCCTTTTCCAGCTGTGCGTTCAGGGTGAAAGCGGCGGGAAGAGCCTCGTTCAGCCGTGCCACCACGGCATCAAACTGTTGCGGTTCGACCCCTGCGGGGGCCACCAGCGCGATATCGGCGTCCGTGACAGTCACCTGACCCTGACCCAGTTGCGCCACAGCCTCGATCACGGCAACGGCGGCGTCACCCCAGGCATCCGAGGGCGCGCCCAGTCCCAGAGCGCAATCCGGCGCCCTGAAACCAGCGGCCTGTGCGGCCGCGATGATCCGCTGCCGCACAGGCTGTTCCTCGGCGGCGCAGGCTTCCAGCCGCGGCCCCGCCTGGTCCATCACAAAGCGCAGAACAAAGGGCGCGATCACCGGCCGCGGCGCCGTGATCTGCATGTCCAGCGTCACCCCCTGAGGTTTTGCCTGCTGCAGCGCCGCCTCCAGCTGCGCGGCGGCCTGGGCATCATCGGCAAGGGCCGCGACCTGAACCTGTCCGGGGGCGACCGAGATCTTGGCCTGTTCCGTCATTCCGGCCGCCTGCAAGGCAAGGCGCAGCGCCTCGTCCCAATGCGGGGGCGCCGGATGATCGGCGCTTTCCAGCAGATCGCTGACCTGCGTGCCGGGTGCATGGCCCAGCTCCCGCAGGATCGCGGCCCGGTCCGTAGTTGCCGGAACCAGCCCGATCAGGGACGTGCCCGCCTCGTTCTCCAGCAGCTCGATCTTGAAATCCGGTGGTGTCATGGGCTCCACGGCAGCCACACTTGTCTGATCCACGATCCGTGCGCCATCCACGGCCGTGGCGACTTGCGACAGGGCGGCAAAACGTTCGGCCTCGGACGGGGCGGTACCGGCCAGTTGCACCAGCAGCCCGTCGGTACGCACCTGCGCCCAGTCATGCCCGCCATCATCCAAGGCCAGCGTGACATCCTGCACGGTGCGGTCCTCGATAAAGGTCGCGGCCGCTTCCGCACCCACCCAGCACAAGCCTCCGGCGCCTGTCAGAACCAGCACGGTTGCGACAGTTGTCAGAAAACGGCGGCGCGATGAAGCCATGATGGATAAGCCTTGGGCTGTTGAACGCGCGCCGTGTCTAGCCCTGCGCCGGGCATGACGCAATCACGCCAACCCGGCAATGGCGAGAAACAGCGCCAAGATCAACCCTGCGTTGCGGTTCGACCGAAAAAGGCGCAGGCAGACATCGCCCTGATCCGGCTGGAAATTCCGCAACTGCCAGACCAGGTGCAGGCCGAATGCCAGCGCCCCTGCCCATCCGATCAACTGATTGCGACCCGTCAGCGCCACTGCCAGAACCAGCACCAGAACCGACACAACAGCAAAACCGGCAAGGATACGCGGGCTGCGGTCGCCAAACAGGCGCGCCGTGGACTTGACCCCGATCATGGCATCATCCTCGGCGTCCTGATGGGCATAGATCGTGTCATAGAAGATCGTCCAGGCGATGGCCCCCAGCCAGGCCACCACCGGCGCCGCATCCACGCGGCCCATATGCGCGGCATAGGCCAGCATGACGCCCCAGTTGAAGGCAAAGCCCAGAAACAGCTGCGGCCACCAGGTGAAGCGCTTGGC
>NZ_JBKGUN010000124.1:0-11647 GCF_046462195.1 Paracoccus sp. (in: a-proteobacteria)
TATCACCGCCGGGCCATCGAAGAGCGCATGGCCGCGCAACGGGCGGTCACCGAGCAAGCGCGGACCTGGCACGCGAAGCTGGCCAAGGATTTCGCCGAGCGCGCCGACAACCCACCCATTTTCGTCAGCGCCTGAGCCAAAGCTCCAAGCCGCTAGACGGCCCTCGCTTCACTTCAAGATTCCACACGCCATCGCGCCGGCTCCGCAGCGCGCACCATTCCAGTTTCAATTGTCGAAAAAGTTGGCGCGCCCGGAACGATTCGAACGTCCGACCCCCAGATTCGTAGTCTGGTGCTCTATCCAGCTGAGCTACGGGTGCAACTTGCGGTGGGAATTAGCGTCCACGTGAAAGGGATGCAAGAGCGAAACGACAAAAAGATGAAACTTCTTGAACGACTATTGTGCCATGACTTCCTGGCGGGCCGGAACATTGGCCATGCCACGGGGAATCTGGATGCAGAACTGGCTGCCCTCTGCATCGCTGCGCAGAAGCTCCAGCTTCCCTCCATGCCCGCGGACGAGGTCGGCCGCGATCGTCAGGCCAAGACCGGTTCCACCGCGGCGGGTGCTGCCCGTAAAGGGCTTGAAGAGATACTCGCGTGCCTTGTCAGGAAGACCAGGACCCGTGTCGCAGATCTTGATCCACCAATCACTGTCCCCCTCGCCTGCGCCTATCTCGATCGTGCCGGGCTGACTGGTGCCTTCGATGGCTTGGCGAGCGTTGCGAGCTAGGTTGGCAAGCACGCGATAAAGCTGGTCACGGTCCGCACGAATCATCAGGCTGGGCGGGATGTCGGTCAGGAACTCGACCTGACCTGCAGCCTCCGAGGCCAGGGCTTCCGCCTCGATCACCTCGGCCGCCAGCTGCGCCAGGTTGAAGCGCGACAACGTGGGGGCCGGCTCTTCCGCCTTGCCAAAGGCCAGCGTCGTTTCGCACAGGTTCACTGCACGGGTGATCGAGTTGACCAGCTTGGGCGCGGCACGGCGCACCTTGGGATCGGCACTGTCCTCCAGCCGGTCTGCGAAGATCTGGGCCGTGGTCAGGATGTTGCGCAGGTCGTGGCTGATCTTGGCCACGGCCTGCCCCAGCTGAGCCATTCGCTCCTTCTGCTTCAGCGACGATGTGACTGTTTGTTGCATCGACTGAAGGGCAGTTTCGGCCTCGTTCAGTTCGGCCATCCGGGCATCAGGAGTAATGATGTGGCGGGCATCCTCGGGGGCATTGGCATAGGCCGTCATGTGGGTGATCACCCGGCGAATCGGCACAAGGATCAGCCGTTGCGCGGCCAGGAACAGCAGCACGGCCGTCAGGATGGAGAAGGCCGCCGAAACGGCCAGCAGCCGCAGCCCGTATTCGATCATCGCATCCCGCAGGGGGGCGGTCTCCATCGTGATCTCGATCAGCTGACCCGCCTGGTTCACCGGGGCGCCGATGACGCGAATCACTCGGTTCTGCCGGTTCGCCAGCGCCCCAAGAGAATCGTCGATAGTGTGCAGAACACCTTCGGACCGCAGGTCATAGGTGGCGGCGATGGGACCGGGAATGGGGGAAGACAGGACAAGCTGGCGAATGTCGTTCCGGCGCAGGACAACGTTGAATACCCCGGCGTTCTGCAACAACTCGGATTCGAGGTCGGAGGCGAGGGAATCATCTGTCGCCAGCAGTGCCAAGCTGGCGATCTGGGCGCGCTCCAGGCGCGACTCCAGATAGTCCAAGCGAAATCCGGCCAGCGAAGGCAGCAGGATGAACAGTTCCGCCAGGATGACAAACATCGTTGTCAACACTGCGAATCGGCCAGAGATCGTGTTCAGTCGCATCGTGTCCGGGTTATGGGGTGCCGGGGCCGGTTGTCAGCCAAACCCGGATGAGATTGCACATCAAACGAATGTGAACAAAAGGGGGTTCCGTGACAGGGGACTCTGCTTTCGTCAAGGTTAACGGCTTTCCGGTGTTGACGTAGGCGGTGGGCTCCACTATCCAGCGGGCTTCGAACAACCGGCGCCGTCGCGCAGGGCGGCGTTTTGCCATCCTGCCCCGGTCGGACGCCACCCGCAAGACATTGCCACTGGCAAGACACGACCCGGAGACTGACCATGAAGCGCACCTTCCAACCTTCGAACCTCGTTCGTGCGCGCCGTCACGGCTTCCGCGCCCGCATGGCCACCAAAGGCGGCCGTCTAGTGCTGAACCGCCGCCGCGCCAAGGGCCGCAAGCGTCTGTCGGCCTGATCGCACTGCCGATCAAGCCGGCGGCCACGGCCGCCTCATGAAGGCTATCGACATGCCGCCTTTGCCTCATCCTGCTGACGATCAGCCAAGGGATGCCGGCAAGGCGGCATTTCGCATGGCTGATGACCGGCGCTTTCCGATGCCGCCGGTGCTGCGCCAGCGCAGCGACTTTCTGGCGGCTGCGCGCGCGCTGCGACAGGGCATGCCCGGCTTCCTGTTGCAGGCACGACGGCGCGACGATGATGGCCCCGCTCGCATCGGCTTCACCTGCTCGAAAAAGATGGGCAATGCTGTTGCGCGCAATCGTGCCAAGCGCCGGTTGCGCGAAGTGGCGCGGCTTGGCCTGCCTGATCATGGTCGGCCAGGTTGGGATTACGTCCTGATCGGCCGCCCGGAGGCCACCATTGGGCGTGATTTTGCAGACCTGCGCGAGGATTTCGTGCGCGCCATGCGCAAGATACACAAATGACACCGGCTGCACGCCTGCTGGCCCTGCCCGTTCGGACCTATCGCTTGGTGGCCTCGCCCTGGGTCGGGCATGGCTGCCGGTTCCAGCCTACCTGTTCGGCCTATGCGCTGGAAGCACTGGCGCGGCATGGTGCCCTGCGCGGCGGCTGGCTGAGCCTGCGGCGCATCGGCCGTTGTCATCCTTGGGGTAGCCATGGCTATGACCCGGTACCGGGCACCAATCCCGACCATGACTGCAACCAAGGGGCCGGCGATGCTGGACGACGCTGACACGACCGAGATTCATCCGCTTTTCGCCGGAGCCCCTGCGGGGACCGAGTTCCGCAAGCTGCGCAAGCGGCTGGTGCGCGAAACGCGGGCGGCCATCGAGGATTATGGCATGATTCGCCCCGGCGACCGCTGGTTGGTCTGCCTGTCAGGCGGCAAGGACAGCTATACGCTGCTGGCCGTGCTGCACGAGCTGCAATGGCGCGGCCTGCTGCCGGTCGAACTGCTGGCCTGCAACCTGGATCAGGGCCAGCCGAATTTCCCGGCCACGGTGCTGCCTGAATTCCTGAAGGAACGGGGCGTCGCGCATCGGATCGAATATCAGGACACCTATTCCATCGTGAAGGAAAAGGTGCCGCAGGGCCGGACCTATTGCGCGCTCTGCTCGCGCCTGCGCCGCGGCAACCTTTATCGGATCGCGCGCGAGGAAGGATGCTCGGCCGTGGTGCTGGGCCATCATCGCGACGACATCCTGGAAACCTTCTTCATGAACCTGTTTCACGGCGGACGGCTGGCCACCATGCCTCCCAAGCTGCTGAACGAGGACGGCGACCTGACCGTTCTGCGCCCTTTGGCTTATGTGCCCGAGGCGGATTGCGAACGTTTTGCGAAGGCCATGAACTATCCCATCATCCCATGCGACCTTTGCGGCAGTCAGGAGGGACTGCAGCGCGTGCAGGTCAAGCGGATGCTGGACGAATGGGAGGCACGCACGCCCGGACGGCGTCAGATCATGTTCCGGTCGCTGCTGAATGTGCGGCCCTCGCATCTGCTGGACCCGAAATTGTTCGATTTTTCGTCAGTATTTCCTCCGGAAGCGGCCGAAATTCCTTCGGGACCCCCGATCCTGACGGATAACGGGCATCAACATTAACGCTGGAAAAAGCATTCCGTACTAATCCTGATGCCGGTGATTCCGTGAAAGGTCCGGCATGTCAAACCCTGTAACCCGATTTTTTTCGCCGTTCCGCAGGTTGATGTGCGGCGCCAACCCGCTGCGCGACCAGTCCTGCAGCGTGCTGATGCTGCGCCTCGAGAATGCCCAGATGCTGGGCGAGGTGCTGGACAAGACGGGGATGAATCACCTTCTGGTGCAGTTATCGATGTCCTTGGGCCGATCCGTGCGCCCGTATGATCCGATGCAGATCCTCGCGTCGGGGCTGTTTGCCTTTGTGCTGCGCAACAGGGTCGATCATGACGCCATGCAGGTCGCCCGACGTCTTCATGCCCAGGGACAGACGCCGATCGCGCTGGCCGGAAGAATGGTGACGCCGGTGCTGACAGGGGTGCTGGTTCATGCCGGTTACCCGGATATTCCTTCCGACGCCTCGCTGATCGACAATGCCCGCCAGCGCCTGCAGCAGATGGATGACAGCTGCTTGGGTCAGCTCAAGCTTTATCCGCATGATCCTAATCTGGCCGGACCGAGCTTGGTGGCGACAGTGGGCGACGCCATCGCGGCGGACCAGATCGTGGCATGGTTCCAGCCGCAGGTTTGCTGCCATTCAGGCAACGTGACGGGGTTCGAGGCACTCGCCCGCTGGCAACACCCGCAGCGCGGCCTGTTGATGCCCAACGTGTTCCTGCCCCAGATGTCCCAGGCCGAGCATACCGCCCTGACGATGACCATGCTGGCGCAATCGCTGGCGGCGCTGAAATGCTGGGATCAGGCCGGCTATCTTGTGCCGACGGTATCGCTCAACATCTCGAACTGCGAATTGTCAAATCGGGAATTCGCCGACTGCATCCTTTGGGAATTGGACCGCAACGAGATCCCGCCCAAGCGGCTCGTGGTCGAAGTGCTGGAAAGCGTCGGCCCGGTCACCAGCAACGCAGAAACCCGGGCAAATCTGGAAAAGCTGTCCAAGGCGGGCTGCCGGATAGATCTGGACGATTTCGGCACGGGCTATGCCAGCCTGGACGCAATTCGGCAGTTCGGCATCCACCGCATCAAGATCGACCGCAGCTTCGTGACCGGCTGCGACATCGACGAAGGGCAGAAGCGGATGATCCTGGCGGTTCTGGCCCTTGCCGAACGCCTGGGAATTGCGGCCCTGGCCGAAGGTGTTGAAACGCGGGAAGAATTCGCTTTTTTGGCGCAGATGGGTTGCGACGAAGTTCAGGGCTATGCGGTGGCGCGACCCATGCCATTGGAGCGCACCTTGGGCTTCCTGCAAGACCACGCCGCCGAGGTGGCGCGGCTGCCCAGCATTGCCCACCGCAACTGATTGCGCCAAAGATGCGGCAATTGGCCGCCATCGGCCTGCGACAAGGGCTCCAGTGGGTCATGCCGCCAACCCTTCATCATGACGTGGGTTGCAAAACGACCGGAGCAGCGCCTTGAACGGGTGCCGGGACGGGCGCGTTTGGTTCAATTCCCCTTGCTTGCCTGCCGGGCAGGCCAAATCCGCTTGACCTTTGGGGGTCCCTTCTGTTGAACCGGCGCGACTGACGCGATGACAGTGGTGACGGAATGGAAGACAACAACCGCAATCTGATCCTGGCGACAGTTCTGTCGTTTCTGGTGATCCTGGTCTGGTACACGGTCTTCGCTCCCGAGCCCGTGTCGGACCAACCCTCGGGCCAGCCCTTGGCCGAGCAATCCATCGGCGACCAGCCGCTGGCCCCCGCGACGACGGCCACCGCGACCACCGATCTGGCTGCGACGCCCGGAGAAACCGCCGAACAGGCCGGACGCGTCGCGATCCAGTCGCCGGCAGTGGCCGGCTCCATCTCCTTGGTGGGCGGGCGAATCGACGACCTGCTGCTGACCCGCTACCAGGAAACGCTTGACGACGCGTCCCCGGATGTGCGCCTGCTGTCGCCTTCTTCGGCCACGGCGGATGATCGCGTCACCGTGGATGCGGCGCAGTACAAACCCTATTACGCCGTTTATGGCTGGACTCCCGGCCCGGGCGTGGACCCGGCCCTGGTGCCGACCCCTTCGACCATCTGGACGCTGGAATCGGGCGAAACGCTGTCTCCCGGCCAGCCTGTCACTCTGGCCTGGGACAACGGCGCGGGCCAGATCTTCCGCCGCACCTTCGCGCTGGACGAGAATTATCTGTTCAGCATTTCGCAAAGCCTCGAGAACAACGGCAGTGCCGCCTTTGCCGCCGCGCCTTACGGCATCATTGCGCGCCACGGCCGTCCGGACACGCAGAACTACTTCGTGCTGCACGAAGGCGTGGTCGGCATGCATGATGGCACCCTGATCGAGCGCAAGTACAAGGCCGTGGCCGAACTGGACCCGATCGCCCGCGAGGGCCGGGCCGAGGTCTACGAAGTGTCCGGCAATGGCTGGATCGGCTTTACCGACAAGTACTGGATGACGACGCTGGCTCCCGCTCCGGGCCAAGCCTTCACCGCCGTGGTCAAATATGCCGAGGGTGCCGACATCTTCCAGACGGAAGCACGGTTTCCGATGCAGACCGTCCAGCCCGGCACGCAGCTGAGCGCGGACAGCTATCTGTTCGCCGGTGCCAAGGTCTGGGAGGTGTTGCGCGGTTACGAGGAAAACCCTGGCATCGCCGGTTTTGTTGATGCGATCGACTGGGGCTGGTTCTACTTCCTGACCAAGCCGATCTTCCAGCTTCTGCACTGGCTGCATGGTATCATCGGAAACATGGGCTGGGCCATCATCGCGCTGACCTTCGTGCTGAAGACCCTGGTCTTCCCCTTGGCGCGCAAATCCTACATCTCCATGGCGAAGATGAAGGAACTGCAGCCGCAGATGGAGGAGATCAAGGCGCGCACCGGTGACGACCGCATGAAGTTCCAGCGCGAGGTGATGGAACTCTACAAGCGGGAAAAGGTAAACCCGGCTGCCGGCTGCCTGCCGATCCTGCTGCAGATCCCGATCTTCTTCTCGCTCTACAAGGTGATCTTCGTCACGATCGAATTGCGCCACGCGCCGTGGATCGGCTGGGTGCAGGACCTTTCGGCACCCGATCCTTCCAGCCTGCTGAACCTGTTCGGGCTGCTGCCCTATGCGGCACCGGCGCAGGGAACGCTTCTGCACTCGTTGTCCCTGCCCGCGTTGGCCATCCTGCTGGGCATCAGCATGTGGATGCAGCAGAGGCTGAATCCGGCGCCCACGGACCCGGCCCAAAAGATGATCTTTGCCTGGATGCCCTGGATCTTCATGTTCATGCTGGGCGGATTCGCGTCGGGACTGGTGCTTTACTGGATCACCAACAACACCATCACGATCCTGCAGCAGTACACGATCATGTCGATGCACGGGGCGCGGCCGGACCTGTTCGGCAACATCAAGTCCTCGATCCCGACACGCAAGCGCGCCAGCGACAAGGGCGCGGGCAAGTGACGGCGCGTCTGGCCCTGATCCGCCGCCATCCGATCAAGTCGGTCGGCGGAGAAGGGCTGGACAGCGTCACGCTGGAGGCGGCGCGCCGCCTTCCCGGAGATCGCGAATGGGCGATCCTGACCGAGGCAGGCGAGCGTCATGCCTTGGCCAGCCAGAGCCAAAGCCAGCCGGATCGGTGGCTGCCCAAGTCATGCTTCCTGCGCGGTGTCGCGTCGCTGCAGCTTCAGGCAGTCACCGGCGGCTGGCGCGACGACAGGCTGACACTGTCCCACCCCGGCCAAGGGTCCATCACTGTCGATCCCGACACGGAAGGCCCGCGTCTGATCGAGTGGCTGCGCCCTCTCTGGCCGACCGAAGCGCCGGTCCCCACGCGGCTGGTTCGCGGCGCTGCCATCTGGACCGACCAGAAATGGCCTTGGATCTCGATCCTGTCCTTGTCCAGCCTTGCCGCACTGGAGACGACAATGGGGCACTCCCTCGGCATTCATCGCTGGCGCGGAAACCTGTGGATCGAGGGCTGGCCACCCTTTGCCGAACGCGAAATGATCGGTCAGATCATCCACGTGGGCGGGGCCGAGCTGCGGGTGACGGCGCCGGTCGGCCGTTGCGACGCCACCAGCGCCGATACCACAACCGGCCGGCGGGACAGCGACATGGTCCAAACGTTGCAGCAGCAGTTCGGACACAAGGATTTCGGCGTCTTCGCCGAGGTCGTCACCGGCGGGACGATCCGCCTTCAGGATCAGGTTGCCGCATGAGCGTCGCTTTCCCCATTGCCCCCGAACCCGACGCTGACGCCGCCGAAGCTGCGCGCCTGCTGTTCGCGGGCCCCGTCGATTTCGTCAAGGGCGTCGTCCACATGGACGGCCTGCCCCCTGCCGATCGGCCCGAGGTCTGCTTTGCCGGTCGCAGCAACGTCGGCAAGTCCAGCCTGATCAATGCACTGACCGGCCGCAAGGGAATTGCCCGCGCCTCGAATACGCCGGGGCGCACGCAGGAAATCAACTATTTCAGCCTTGGTGACCACTCCTTTCTGGTCGACCTCCCCGGCTACGGCTTTGCCAAGGCCCCCGTTGCGGTGGTGGCCAAGTGGCAGGCGCTGTTGAAGTCCTATCTGGCTGGACGCCAGACACTGCGCCGGGCCTTTTGCCTGATCGATTCCCGCCATGGGGTGAAGGATGTCGATCACGAGATCATGAAGCTGCTGGATCGCTCGGCCGTGCCCTTCCAAGTGGTGATGACCAAGACCGACAAGCTGGGCCCGAACGCGTTGAAGCCCGTTCTGGCCCAGGTCGAGGAAGCGCTGCAAAAGCATCCCGCCGCCTATCCGGAACTGGTCGTGACCTCGTCCGAGAAGGGGCACGGCATCTCGACCCTGCGCACGATCATCGCCGGGCTGGACTGATCGTCGCATGCGCCCTAGGGTCCGCCCTGTCAGCCAGGGGCCCTGAGGATGAGAACACAAAACATGAACCGTGACTGGATCGCCACCGCCCGCACCCTTTCCGAGGCTCTGCCCTATCTGCAGCGCTATTCCGGCGCGGTTGTCGTGGTCAAGTTCGGCGGCAACGCGATGGGCGATGACGACGCCATGGCCGCATTCGCGCGCGACATCGTGCTGATGAAGCAGGTCGGCATGAACCCCGTCGTCTGTCATGGCGGCGGACCCATGATCAACGACCTGCTGGGCAAGCTGGGTATCGAAAGCCGCTTTGTCCGTGGCAAGCGCGTCACCACCAAGGAAACCGTCGAAGTGGTGGAAATGGTGCTGTCCGGTCTTGTCAACAAGCGCATCGTCCAAGCCATCAACGACGCGGGCGGACGCGCGGTCGGCATCTCGGGCAAGGATGACGACATGATGGTCTGCGAGGCGGACGATCCCGAACTCGGTTTCGTGGGCCGCCCAGTCGAGATGAACGTCCAGATCATCCGGGATCTTTATGGTGCCGGCATGATTCCCGTCATTGCCCCCGTCGCCACAGGGATGGAGGACAACGAAACCTTCAACGTCAACGGCGACACGGCCGCGGGCGCCATCGCCGGTGCGCTGCAGGCCGACCGGCTGCTGTTGCTGACGGATGTGGCGGGCGTCAAGGACGCCTCGGGCCAAGTGGTCACGCAACTGCATCCCCAGCAGGTGCGCGCAATGATCACCGACGGCCAGATCGCAGGCGGCATGATTCCCAAGACCGAGACTGCTCTGAAGGCCTTGGAGGATGGCGTGCGGGCCGTCGTGATTCTGGACGGGCGCGTACCGCATGCCTGTTTGCTGGAGCTGTTCACCGAACATGGTGCGGGGTCTTTGATCCGTACGTCTGAACCCCGTGTCAAGGCCCATGGGCTGCGCCAAGGCGGTCCCGAACTATAACGGTTACTCGCCCGCCGCAGGGCGGGCGCGATCTGCTTGCGGGATCGGCAAAGCCTGTGGCAGGCTGCCCAGACACATCGCATGGCACAAGAGGCAGCATTCCATGACCCCACTCGGACACCGACGCCTGATCCTGACCCGCCATGCAAAGTCCGCTTGGGACGATCCCACCCTGGACGACCATGACCGGCCGCTGAACGATCGTGGTCGCCGTTCGGCTCTTGCGCTTGGCGACTGGATGGCAAGCCGCGGTTACGAGCCTGAAGAGGTGCTGTGTTCGTCATCCACACGCACGCAGGAAACCTGGGAGGTCATTGCCAGCGCGCCGCTGGAGGTGCGCCCCCTGATGCGAATCGAGTCCTCTCTGTACCAGGCAGGCACCGAACGGCTGCTGGCCGTGCTCAGGACGGCAACACAGCCCACCGTGATGATGCTGGCGCATAACCCGGGCATTTCGGAGTTCGCGGCCATGCTGCCCGCGCGCGCGCCGATGGACCCGGACTTCCGCCGCTATCCCACCGCAGCCACGCTGGTGGTGGATTTTCAGGTCGACAGCTGGAGCGACATCCAGCCCGGTCAGGGCAGCGTGATGGATTTCGTCCGTTTCGACGGACGCCTCTGATCTGCGGCGAGACAAGGGCAGAGGGCGTTGCCCCCTGCCCTTCCTTTTCAGTGGCCCAGGATCTGGCTCAGGAACAGCCTGGTCCGCTCTGACTTTGGATTGTTGAAGAACTCGGTCGGCGTGTTCTGCTCGACGATCTGCCCTTGGTCCATGAAGATCACGCGGTTCGCGACAGCTTGGGCAAAGCCCATCTCATGGGTGACGCAGATCATCGTCATTCCTTCCTCCGCCAGCTGGATCATCGTGTCCAGCACCTCCTTGATCATCTCGGGATCAAGGGCCGAGGTCGGTTCGTCGAACAGCATGATCTTGGGCTGCATGCACAAGGATCGCGCAATGGCCACACGCTGCTGCTGGCCACCCGACAACTGTCCGGGATACTTGCCCGCCTGTTCGGGGATCTTGACCTTTTCGAGGAACCGCATCGCTGTCGCCTCGGCCTGCTTGCGGGGCACCTTGCGGACCCAGATCGGGGCGAGGGTACAATTTTCCAGGACCGTCAGATGCGGGAACAGGTTGAAGTGCTGGAACACCATCCCGACCTCGGACCGGACCTTGTCGATGTTCTTGATGTCGTTGGTCAGCTCGATCCCGTCCACCACGATATGTCCCGCCTGATGTTCCTCAAGGCGGTTGATGCAGCGGATCAGCGTCGATTTCCCCGAGCCCGAGGGGCCGGCGATCACGATCCGTTCGCCCTTGTGGACGGTCAGGTCGATATCGCGCAGCACGTGAAAGGTGCCGTACCACTTGTTCATGTTGCGGATGTCGATGGCGACCTCGTCGCTGATGGACATCTGGCTGCGGTCGATCTTGCGGTTGATGGGTTCGCTCATGGGAACGGGTCCTTACCTATGGTCACGCTGCAGGCGGCGTTCCAGATACATCGAATATCGTGACATGCCGAAGCAGATGAGAAAGAAGATGGCGCCGACAAAGACGAACGGTTCCCAATAGATGCCCTTCCAGGCGATATTGGCGCGCACCGCGTCCGACATGGACTTCAGCGGATCGTAGAGACCCACGAAGGTCACCAGCGTCGTGTCCTTGAACATGCCGATAAAGGTCGAAACGATGCCGGGAATGCTGATCTTCAGCGCCTGAGGCAGCACGATCAGCCGCTGCGCCTTCCAGTAGTCAAGCCCGAGGGCATCGGCAGCCTCGTATTGTCCCTTGGGAAGGGCGGCAAGGCCGCCCCGGATCACCTCGGCCATGTAGGCGGCGGCAAAGAGGGTCACCATGATGATGACCCGCAGGATGATGTCGAAGCTGGTCCCCGGCGGCAGGAAATAGTTCAGCAGCAGGGACGCCACGAACAGCAGCGTGATCAACGGAACGCCGCGGATGAACTCGATGAAGATCACCG
>NZ_JBKGUN010000125.1:0-33586 GCF_046462195.1 Paracoccus sp. (in: a-proteobacteria)
ATCCGCATCATCGCCAAGACCGTGCCCGCACTGCTCACCTCAAAGGGCGCGCGGTAGAAGAGACAGGTGCCGGCACTGAGCCGGCACCGCGTTCATGGCCTTGAACGAGATGTTTGGTTCGGGCCATTGGTGGTGATCGCTCTTGCCGTCAGAACGCGACGGAGATCTCGACCTTGATGAATGGAAGGACATCGTAGCGGTTGAGCTGTCGACCCAGCCTGTCCGCTTCCGCTTCCATCTCGTTTTCCGGAATAAGCCCGCGGGGATCAGTTGCCGTGACGTCAAAGCCGCCGACATAGACTGCGCCTATGTCTGCACTGGCCCTGATCCTGCTGGCAAGGATGCCCCTGCTATAGCCGACCGTCAGGATGGGCGAGATGTCATTCCTGAACCTCGCGTCCAGATTCAAGGCGGTGTCATGGGTTTGGCCATTGATCTCGAATGATGTTGTGGTGAATCCGGCAGCATTGATCCCGCCCAGCCCTGCCAGTCCCAGTGAAAGGCGCATGTTGCCGGCCAAGGGGTAAAGGTCCACGAAGAGGCCGCTGCTGCCACCCTGCAAATTTCCTTCGTAAATGTCCTGGTCCAATGATTTCCGGAAGCTCATGCCGGCCCTGCTGTGAAAACCACGCAGGCCAAAGGTTTCGTTGATGCGATAGCCTACCTCCACTGTATGCCCGAGGACGGACTCTCCTATCCCGAACTCGGCCTCTCCGGCTGGGACTGTGATCGGAAACAAGGCGGCAAGAGCTGCAACTGCCAACGCTTTTCTCATCATCATCCTCTTTGGCACCTGCGGCTGGGGCATTCTGCAGCAGCTTGTACAGGCACCCGCACGTTAATCAATCCAAGGTTGAATTTTTCTGCAGTGCAGAATTCATTTTGCGGCTTGGAAATTCTATCGCTGTCGATCTGGCGGCAGCAGCAGACGCTGCAGGTCGGTTGCAGTCGATGTTGCGCAGGTGCTCCAAGGACCGGCAATGTGGATGATGGCAAGGCGGGATCAGACCTGCCCTTTCTGAGCAGAAGGCAGCACCGTTGCTGGCGAAGTGATGCTTCGCTCGCTTTCAGAGAGACTCGTTCCGCCGCGCCCCGGCGGAGGGGGACAGAGCGCTGCAGGGCCAACTGGCTTTGAATCGGGAAAAGCAGCGGGGCCATGCCAGACGCATCAAAGGAGCGCCACCTTTGCGTTCCCCCCGAGAGTTGCGCTTGCTTCGGAAGACCGGTGAAGATCGGTGTCGCCAACGCAGGGCGCTTCAATTTCACCCATATGCCAAGTCGCAGATTGCTTCCGAAACGGCCGAGTCAGGCCGCCGTGACTAAGGTTGGCTGAGCACACTTGAAACGGGTGAAGCCCTCTCCACATGCCGGTGTAAGAACATTCGGCGACGGAAAGGATTCGGGGCATCATCCCGAGCGGTTTGATCGCATTGACGCCTCGACAGGGCCGACCATTGTGGCCGTGTGATACATCCTGTGTCCCAGCAGATGCTTCCGGCAATTCGCTTGATCCAACTGCTGCATGCACTCTTCATCAGCGGCAATGGCGGTTTCGTCACCTTCATCCATGGGCGGCAATGCCGTCACCGCCCCCGGATCCGTGGGTCCATCGCGTCCCTCAATCCGTCGCCGATATAGTTCACGCAGAGCACGGTCAGCGAGATCAGCAGCCCGGGAAATATGACCCGCCAAGGATAAAGAACCATTTGGTCCACTGCGTCATAAAGCAGCCGGCCCCAGGTCGGAAAATCCGGGGGAAAGCCCAGTCCAAGAAAACTGAGTGCGGATTCGGTGATGATGGCGGTGGCGATGCCCAGCGTCGCGGCGACCATGATGGGCGACAGGACGTTCGGCAGGATGTGACGCAGGATCATCCGGTGCGACGGCGTGCCGATGGAACGGGCCGCCAGAATGAATTCGCGCTCCTTCAGTCCCAGCACTTCGCCGCGCACGATCCGGGCCGCCTGCATCCAACTGGTCGCCCCGATGGCGGAAACAATCAGGAAGAAGATGCCCAGCGCAGGACCGAAGGTCTGCGACAAGGGTTCCCGGAACAGGGTGACCATCAGCAGCAGAAGGGGCAGCAGCGGAAGGGCCAAAAACAGTTCGGTCAGGCGCATCAGCGGCGCATCCAGCCGTCGGAAATAGCCCGAGGTGACGCCAACGAAACTGCCCAGCGTGATGGCGATCAACATGGCCGTCAGGCCCACCGCGATCGACACCTGCCCGCCGGCCATCAGCCGGGCCAGCATGTCACGGCCCAACTGGTCCGTCCCCAGCGGATGAGCCGCCGAAAAGCCTTGGTTGCGGGCGCGAATGTCCACATAGGTCGCATCCAGTGTCCAGATCAGCGGGCCGACCGACACGAAGAGGATGATCGACACAAAGATCACCAGCGCCACCATGGCGCCCCGATGACTGCGGAACTGACGCCAGACATCCGACCACTGGCTGCGGGTTTCGACAGCACCCTGCGGCGGAACGACAGGGGGGCTGGCGGCGGCGGGAACGGCGGCATTGCCCGCGGTTGCGCGCAACTCGTCGATGGGGCGTGTCGTGTCAGTCATAGCGAATCCTCGGGTCCAGCACCCCGTAGAGGATGTCTGCGATCAGGGTGAAGGTGACGATCAGGATGGCGAAGATGAATGTCAGCGTCAGCACCATCGGGATGTCGTTGGCATGGATGGCAGAGATCAGCAGCTGTCCCAGGCCGTTCACCTTGAACACCTGTTCGGTGATGATGGCGCCACCGAAGACCGCCGGCAGGCCCAACGCGATGACCGTGATGACGGGAATGAGGCTGTTGCGAAGCACATGCTTCAGCACCACGACCCGTTCGGACAGGCCCTTGGCGCGGGCTGTGCGGACATAATCCTGTCCCAGGTTGTCCAGCATGGACGAACGCATGAAGCGGCTGATCTGCGCCGCGTTATAGAGCGCCAGAACCGTCACCGGCATCACCATCTGCCGGACCTGCGCCAGAAAACTGTCCCAGTCCCGCACGACCAGCGTCGTGTCATAAACGGAAGGAAACCACTGCAGGTTCACGCCGAAGATGATGATCAACACCACACCCGTGAAGAATGTGGGCATGGAAAAGCCGATCATGGACACGAAGGTGCCGATCTGGTCGAACCAGCTGTATTGCTTGTAGGCCGAGATGATCCCGATGGGGATCGCGATCAGGATGCCCACGACATAGGACATGCCGACCACGATCAGCGTTTGCGGCAGGCGCTGCGCGATCACGTCAAAGACGGGGCTGCGCGACTGGAAGCTGACGATCCGCTGCGCGCCTTGGCTGAAGTCGGTGCCGGTCCAGCGGCCGAACCAGTAAAGGGGCTCGACCCAGAAGAACTGCTTGAGCCACAGCACGTAGCGGACGGGCCAGGGCTCGCCCAAGCCAAGGGCTGCGCGCATCCGTTCGCGCACTTCGGGCGGGACTGTCAGAGGCACATCACCCAAGGGGTCACCGGGGGACGCCTCCAGCAGCAGGAAGATCACCAGCGAGATGAACAGCAATGTCGGGATCGCCAGCAACAGCCGGCGGATGGTGAAACTCAGCATGGCGCCTCGCTCGGAAGATGGGCTTGCATGTCCGTCCCCCCGTCACGGCCCCGGCAGGCGGAGCCGAGAGAAAGGGGGCGCCGCCCCGGCCACGGACCGGGGCGGCCTGTCGGTCACTGCGCGACGCGGGTCCAGTCGGCAGTGTTCCAGATCTCGCTGTCCCAGGCGTTCAGCTGGACACCGCCCAGCGTGTTGGAATGGGCCGAGGCCGTTCCGCGATATACCAGCGGGATGATCGCGTTGCTGTCCCTGGTCAGCATGTCGTTCATGCGGCGGCCCATTTCGGCGCGTTCGTCGGCATCCATGACGCCGTCGATCTCGTTCACCAGCCGGTCGTATTCTTCTTCGCAGAAACGGCTGGTATTCTCGCCCTGCCACTGGTTGGCGGGCGAAGGGGCTTTGTCGCAGGTCCATTTCGCCAGATAGGGCGTCGGGTTGGTGCCGTCGAAGTTGTCGGCATACATCTCGACATCGGCATAGAATTTCTGCAGCGTGTCGGGCGACCCGGCGTCGGACCCGAAGAACACCGATGCGTCAACGGTCTTCAACTCGGTCTCGATGCCGATCTCGGACCACCACTGCTTGATCAGCGCCTGGAAGTCCTGGCGCACGGCGTTGACGGATGACTGAAAGACCATGCGCAACGGAACGCCGTTCTTTTCGCGCACGCCCGACGGGCCCTTGACCCAGCCGGCTTCCTCCAGCAGGGCATTGGCGCCTTCGATGTCCTGCGTCAGGCATTCGGTGTTGTCCGAGGCCCAGGCCTCGGGGGCGGGGACATAGTTGCAGGTGGGCTGGCCGGCGGTTCCATAGCCGATCTCGACCAGCAGTTCGCGGTCGATGGCCATGGACAGGGCCTTGCGCACGGCAGGGTCCGACAGGAACGGATGGGGATGCTTCAGCGTCGAACGCTCGCCCTCGGGCAGCGAGGATGAAGGGTCGGTCAGGTTCACGTGGATGCGTTCCACAAGGCTTCCGAAGGCGGCCGTGACCTTGCCGCGACCCGCGGCCTCCATGCCCGCGATCACGTCGGGGGCCAGCTGCGTGTTCCAGGCATAATCGAATTCGCCCGTTTCAAGAACCGCCCGAGCGGCACCGGCCGCATCGCCACCGCCCTTGACCAGCACCGTCGCGAAGGCGGGCTTGGCCGGATCCCGGTATTCCGGATTGGCCTCCAGCGAGATCGTGTCGTTGGTCAGGAACTGCGTGACGCGAAAGGCGCCGGTGCCGATCGGGTTGAAGTTTTGGTCGGTGCAGGTGGGCGCATTGGCGCCAAGGCAGGCCTCGAACTGCGCCTTCTGCAGGATCGGCGACTGAGAGCCGACAAAGGCCGAAAAGGGGTCGGGGCGGGGGGAGGCGAAGGTGATGCGGACGGTGCGCTCGTCCACGGCCTCGATCGAGGTGACGCCCTCGAACTTGGCCAGCTGAGAGCAGCCTCCCTCGGGGTGCATGCAGTATTTGCCGGTGAACACCACGTCCTCGGCCGTCACGTCGCTGCCGTCGGACCACTTGATGTCGTCGCGCAGGGTCCATGTCACCTGGGTCATGTCCTCGGAAATGCCGCCGTTCTCGACCGAGGGAATTTCTGTCACAAGGCGCGGAAAGATGGTCCCTTCGGCATCATAGCCCGCCAGCGGCTCCAGCGTCAGGCTGGCCGCGATCTGTTCCTTGGTGCCGCCCGACAGATAAGGGTTCATGGTCGAAGGGGCCTGCCACATGATCAGGTTCAGCTGACCGTCGCTGCCGCGCTCGGCAAATGCGGCAGGGGCCATCGCCAGCGTCGCGGCGGCGCCCATCAGAACGGTTCTCAGATTCATCACACTCTCCTGTTGGGTATTGCGACCCGCGGGAGGCTCCACGCCACCATCAGCCATTCAAGGGCTGCTTGTTCTTTCATGTCCCCGATTATCCGGGCGGTTGTTCGTGTTGCCGTTATCCCTGCGGAATGGGGGCATCATCAGACAAAGCCCGCCGCGAAAGCAAGACCATTCGCGTCAGGGGCCCGTGACCGTTTCGTCTTTGACTTTCGGAGGGCTTTGGTTAGCCTTCCAGCCTGCACATGGTCGGAGGCTGTCGGGATGCTTGACGAGAAACCCCTTGTTTCGATTGAAAAACTGCGCGTCGAATTCGAAACGAACGATGGGGTGGTCGTTGGCGTCAAGGATGTCAGCTTCAACATCAGGCCCGGTGAATGCGTGTGCGTCGTCGGGGAATCCGGATCGGGCAAATCCGTCAGTTCGCTGTCGCTGATGCGGCTGGTCGAGTTCGGCGGCGGCACGATCGCGGGCGGCAGGCTGATGTTCGAAAAGGACGATGGCCGGGTGGTCGATCTGGCGGCGCAGAACAATGCCGCGATGCGCGACATCCGCGGCAACCAGATCGGCATGATCTTTCAGGAACCGATGACGGCACTGAACCCCGTCTTCACCGTGGGCGACCAGCTGGTTGAAGGACTGATGGCCCATCGCGGGCTGAAGAAGGGCCAAGCCCGGGCTCGCGCGCTGGAGATCCTGCGCCAGGTTCGCATTCCCGAACCCGAACGCCGCCTGGACCAGTACCCGCACGAACTCTCGGGGGGCATGCGTCAGCGTGTGGTCATCGCCATCGCCATGGCCTGCGAGCCGCGCCTGCTGATCTGCGACGAACCCACCACCGCGCTGGACGTCACCATCCAGGCCGAGATCCTGGCCCTGATCGACCGGCTGAAGCGGGAAAAGCGGATTGCCGTTCTTTTCATCACCCATGACATGGCTGTGGTCGCGCAAATGGCAGATCGTGTCGTGGTCATGTACCGGGGCGACAAGGTCGAGGAAGGCCCGGTCGAGCAGATCTTCGAAAACCCGCAGCAGGATTACACCAAGATGCTGCTGGCCGCCGTCCCCCGCCTGGGCGAGATGACGGGCAAGCCCGCGCCCGAACGCCTGCGCCTGATGGGCGACGGCAGCCATGGCGCCCCCGAGCCGATCATCGTGGCCGATCCCCGGTCCTTGCTGACGGTCCGGAACCTGACCACGCGCTTTGGCGTCAACGGCGGCATCCTGCGCCGCACCGTCGCTCGGGTCCATGCGGTCGAGGATGTCAGCTTCACCATCAACGCGGGCGAGACACTGTCGCTGGTAGGGGAGTCCGGCTGCGGCAAGTCCACCTGCGGCCGCTCCATCCTGCGGCTGGTCGAGCCGGAGTCGGGCCAGGTGGACCTTGGCGGCACTGATATCCTGGGCCTGTCGCAGCGCGAATTGCGCCGCGCACGTCGCGACATGCAGATGATCTTTCAGGATCCGTTCGCCAGCCTCGACCCGCACATGAAGCTGTATGACCAGGTGGCCGAGCCGATGCAGAACTATGGCATCGGCAGCCGGTCGGAACGCCAGGACCGCATCGCTGCGCTGTTCGACCGGGTCGAACTGCCGCGCAGCTTCATGCGCCGTTATCCCCACGAAATGTCGGGCGGCCAGCGCCAGCGCATCGCGATCGCCCGCGCGCTGGCCCTGAACCCCAAGCTGATCATCGCGGACGAGGCCGTGTCGGCGCTGGACGTGTCGGTGCAGGCGCAGGTCCTGAACCTGCTGATGGAGCTGCAGCAGGATCTGGGCATTTCGATGCTGTTCATCAGCCATGACATGGCGGTGGTGGAGCGCGTCAGCCACCATGTCGGCGTCATGTATCTGGGCCGCATCGTCGAGATGGGCACCCGCGCCCAAGTCTTCGAGAACCCGCAGCACAGCTATACCCGCCAGCTGATGCTGGCCGTTCCCGTCGCCGATCCGCGCCAGAAGAAGATCAGCGAGGACCTGAACTTCCGCCCCATTCCCTCGCCCATGCATCCGGTCGATTATCAGGCAAAGCCCTCGGTCTATCGCGAGGTCGCGCCGGGCCATCGCGTGCTGGTCGATCCGGTGACGCACTCATGAAGGCCACGCCGCCCATCGGACCCGATGCAGTGCCGCACCATCGTGCGGCACTGCCGGATGCCGCCGATGTCGTGGTCATCGGCGGCGGCATTGCGGGTGTGACGACGGCCCTTTATCTCGCACGCGAAGGCCAGCGGGTCGTCTTGTGCGAAAAGGGCGTGATCGCGGGCGAACAGTCCAGCCGAAACTGGGGCTGGGTCCGCGCGCAGGGCCGCGACGAGGCCGAGATCCCGATCATGCTGGAAGCCCGCCGATTGTGGTCTGCCCTTGCGCAGGAACTGGGCGAGACCCTCGGCCTGTCCACCTGCGGCGTCAGCTTCCTGGCGCCCGACGATGCGGCAATGGCGCGTTACGAACGCTGGCTGGAGGTTGCCCAGGCGCATGGTCTGGACAGTCACGTCGTCGGGCGCGCGGCGCTGGCACGGATGCTGCCGCACAGCGCGGGCTGGGCAGGTGCGCTGACGACACCGTCGGACATGCGCGCGGAACCGGGGCAGGCCGTGCCTGCCATCGCGCGCCTTGCCGTGGCCGAGGGCGTGACCATCCGCGAACATTGCGCGGTTCGCGCCCTCGATATCCAGAATGGCCGCGTCGCCGGCGTCGTCACCGAGGATGGTCCCATTGCCGCCGGCCGCGTTCTTTTGGCGGGCGGCGCGTGGTCAGGACTGTTTGCGGGCAATGCAGGGCTGTTCCTGCCGCAACTGTCGGTGCGGGCCACCGTTGCCGCGACCGAACCCCTGCCTGATTTTTGGGCGGGTGCCGCGACGGATGCAAACTTTGCCTTCCGGCGCCGGACCGATGGCGGCTATACGCTGGCACCCGGAATGGCCCATGACTTCTGGATCGGCCCCGCGGCAGTGCGCAACCTGCGGACCTATCTGCCGATGATCCGCCGCGACCTGCGCCTGACGCGTCTGCAGGCTGTGGCCCCGCGAGGATATCCGGATGCATGGACGACGCCGCGTCGCTGGCGCGCCGACCGGCCTTCGCCCTTCGAGGCGATGCGGGTGCTGTCGCCCGACCCGAACCCAGCGCGGCTGGCGCGGCTGCAGAACGACTTCGCCGCCGCCTTTCCCCGGATCGGACGCCCCAGGCTGCGCGCCGCCTGGGCCGGCATGATCGACACCATGCCCGATCAGGTGCCCGTGCTGGATGAAATGCCGGTCGGCGGCTTTTTTGTCGCCACCGGCCTGTCAGGTCACGGCTTTGGCATCGGACCGGGCATCGGACGCGTGATGGCGGACATGATGCAGGGGCGGCACCCCGCTCATGACCTGCGCCGCTTTCGCTATGCCCGTTTTTCGGACGGTTCCCCCGTCGAACTGGGCCCGGACCTGTGATGCCGGACCAACCTCTTGCAGATCATGCAGGAAATCGCCAACCTGCGCCCGAAGGAGACCATCATGCCCGTCAAGAACCGCTTTGCCGAACTGCTGCCCGAAATCACCGCATGGCGCCGCGACTTTCACGAGAACCCCGAACTGCTTTATGAGGTCCACCGGACGGCGGGCCGCGTGGCGCAGTTGTTGCGCGACTTCGGCTGCGACGAGGTGACCGAGGGCGTGGGCCGCACCGGGGTCGTCGGCGTCATCAGGGGCAAGACCGACACCCGGGGCCGCGTCATCGGCCTGCGCGCCGACATGGACGCGCTGCCCATCATCGAGCAGACGGGCGTCGAATACGCCTCGAAGACCCCTGGCATGATGCACGCATGCGGCCATGACGGGCACACCGCCATGCTGCTGGGCGCCGCCAGGTACCTGGCCGAGACGCGCAACTTTGACGGCACCGCCATTGTCATCTTCCAGCCGGCCGAAGAAGGCGGCGCGGGCGGTGAGGCCATGGTCAAGGACGGTCTGGTCGACCGCTGGAAGATCGACGAGTTCTATGGCATGCACAACATGCCCGGCATGCCGGTGGGCAGCTTCTCGATCCGTCCAGGGGCGATGATGGCGGCGGCCGACCAGTTCGACATCACGGTGACCGGCAAGGGCGGCCATGCGGCCAAGCCCCATGAATGCATCGACACGACCCTGACCGCCGCGCAGATCGTCGTGGCCATGCAGTCGGTCGTGGCGCGCAATATCGATCCGTTGAAGAATGCCGTGATCTCGGTCTGCGTGGTCAGCACGGACTCCACGGCGCACAACGTCATCCCGCAGGTCGTCAAGCTGAAGGGCACCGCCCGCAGTCTTGCCCCCGAGGTGCGTGACCAGCTGGAAGAAGGCATCAAGCGCGTCGCGACCAATATCGCCGCGGCCATGGGCGCCCGGGCCGAGGTGGATTACCAGCGCGGCTATCCGGTGACCATGAACGATGAACAGGCAACCGACTGGGCGGCCGACGTGGCCCGCCAGATATCGGGTGACGTGAACATGGACATGCAGCCGATGATGGGAGGCGAGGATTTCAGCTACATGCTGAACGAACGCCCCGGTGCCTATATCTGGGTCGGCAACGGCGACACGGCCATGGTTCACCACCCGGCCTATAATTTCAACGACGATGCGATCCCTGCCGGCTCCAGCTGGTACGCCGGCATGGTCGAGGCGCGGATGCCGGCCGCCTGAGGCTGACAACCTGGCCATGAACAACGGCGCGCGGACCAGCCGCGCGCCGTTTGTGTGATGAGGTTCCGACAGATGCCCTGCCTGTTACAGTCGGGGCAGGGCCCCGTTACTGCGGAAGCTGCGCGGTGATGCCCTCGACATAGAAGTTCATGCCTTGCAGGTCCTCGTCCTTGGCCACCTCGCCTTCGGCCAGCCAGACGCTGCCGTCGGCCTTGTTCAGGGGGCCGGTGAAGGGGTGATATTCGCCGGCGCCGATGGCATCGCGCAGCGCCTCGGCCTCGGCCTTGACCTCGGCGGGAACGGCGTCCGTGATGTCGCCGATCGCGACGATGCCGTCGCCGATGCCGCCCCAGACGCCATCTGGTTGCCAAGTGCCGTCCAGGACACGGCCCACGCTGTTCACGTAATGCGCGGCCCAGTTGTTATACACCGACGACACGCGCGGTGTCGGTGCAAAGGACGACATGTCGGCGGCCTGCCCAAAGCCGATCTTGCCCGCCTGCTGCAGCTGCGCCAGCGGCGCGGTCGAGTTGGTGTGCTGCAGGATCACGTCCACCCCTTCGGCCAGCAGGGCATTCGCGGCATCCGCCTCTTTCGCGGGATCATACCAGGTATAGGCCCAGACCACCCGCATCTCGACATCCGGGTTGACCTTCTTGGCATGGATATAGGCCGAGTTGATGCCCTGGATCACCTCGGGGATGGGGAAGGTCGCGATATAGCCGATCTTGTTCGTTTCGGTCATCCGGCCCGCGATGGTTCCGATGACAGCGCGGCCTTCGTAGAAGCGTCCGTCATAGGTGCCGACATTGTCCGCACGCTTGTAGCCGGTGTTGTGTTCGAACTTGACGTCCGGGAACTTGGCTGCGACGTTCATGACCGCGTCCATGTAGCCGAAGCTGGTCGCATAGATCACGTCGTTGCCCGCCAAGGCCAGCTGCGTCAGCGCACGCTCGGCATCGACGCCTTCGGGCACGTTTTCCAGATAGGTGGTTTCGACCCGGTCGCCGAACTCCGCCTCGACCGCCAGGCGACCCTGGTCATGCTGATAGGTCCAGCCGCCATCGCTGACAGGTCCGACATAGATGAAGCTGACCTTCAGCGGCTCGTCCTGGGCCAGAGTCGGTGCGGCCAGCGCCATGATCAGGGCCGAAGCCGTGGCCAGAAGTGTCCTGCGTTGCATGTTGATCAATCCCTTTGTTGGTTGTCGTTGATGGGCCGCGTGTCAGCGCAGCGCGTGGAAATTGAGCCCCAAAGATCCGGGTGCCGCGCCTCCTGCCCGGCGGCTGAACTTTTGCCGGGCCGAGATCAGGACAAGCACGATGATGGTCGCCAGATAGGGCGCCATCGACAGCAGTTGCACCGGCACCTGCACGCCCGCCGCCTGCAGCCGCAGCTGCAGCACGGTGACGCCGCCGAAGAGCCAGGCCCCGGCCAGCACACCTGGCGCCGTCCAGTTGGAAAAGACGACAATGGCCAGCGCGATCCATCCGGCGCCCGCGGTCATGCCTTCGGTCCACTGCAGCACCGAAGCAATCGAGATATAGGCGCCGCCGACACCCGCCATGGCGCCGCCGAAGGCAACAGCGGCCACGCGGGTCAGGCGCACGTCATAGCCCAAGGCATGGGCCGCGTCATGGTTCTCGCCCACGCCGCGCAGGATGAGGCCCGGGCGTGACCGGTTCAGAAACCACCAGATCAGCGGCACCATGATCAGGCCCAGCCAGACGATCCAGTTGATGCGCAAGGGACCTGCCGGCATGGGCGGGGCCTTGACGCCCTCGAAGGGTTTTCCGAACATTGCGGTCAGGCCCAGCCCGAACAGCGTCAGCGCCAGTCCGGAAGCCACCTGATTGGCCAGAAACAGCTGCGTCAGCGCCGAAAACAGCAGCGAGATCGCTGCCCCGGCCACGGCCGCCACCAGAAACCCGAGGAACGGGTTGCCCGTGCCATAGGCGGCAGCGAAACCCGCCAGCGCGCCCGTGATCATCATCCCTTCGACGCCTAGGTTCAGGACGCCGGCGCGTTCGGCCACCAGTTCGCCCAGCGCGGCGAACAGGATCGGGGTTGAAGCCGACAACAGCAGCAGAAAGACGGACAGCGGATCGATGATCATGCCAGGACCCTCCTGCGGATCTGGAAGCGGGTCAGCAGGTCAAACCCCAGCAGGAAGAACAGCAACATCCCCTGAAAGACCTGCACGCTGGCAGCGGGCAGTTGCATCGTCAGCTGCGCCAGTTCGCCCCCGATATAGGTCAGCGCCAGCAGCAGGCCCGCCAGCAGGATGCCGACCGGATGCAGGCGGCCCAGAAAGGCCACGATGATGGCGGTGAAGCCATAGCCCGTGCCCAGCTTGTCGGTGATCTGGCCGGCCGGACCCGCGACCTCGAACAAACCCGCTGCTCCGGCCAGTGCGCCCGATAGACCCAGGCAGAAGGCCACCAGCGTCGCGGGATTGACGCCGGCAAAGCGGGCGGCGCGAGGGGCGGTTCCTGCGGCTCGGATGTGAAAGCCGCGGATATGGCGGCTCATCAGGAACCAGGTGGCCAGAACCGCCACCGCCGCCGCGACCACGCCCCAATGCGCTCCGGTGCCCTCGATCAGTTCAGGGTTGGCCGCCGCCGGATATTGCTGAAGATTGCGCGATCCGGGCATGCCGAAGCCTTCGGGATTGCGCATCGGGCCAAAGGCCATCCAAGCCGCCACGCGCTGGGCGACATAAACCAGCATCAGCGACACTAGGATCTCGGACGCGCCGAACCAGTTCCTGAGCAGCGCCGGAATCATGCCCCAGGCCCAGCCGCCCGCCATGCCCGCCAACACCATGGCAGGAAAGATCCACAGGCCGTCGGCCGGATAGGCGGCCAAGGCAACTGCCCCGCCGGTGATGCCGCCGATGATGTATTGCCCCTCGGCCCCGATGTTCCAGATGCCCGCGCGAAAGCCGATCGCCAGCCCCGAGGCGATCAGGATCAGCGGCGCGGCCTTGACCAGCAGCTGCGGCCGGGAATAGGACGCCGCCGGTCCGAACAGCGGGTCCCAGAAGATGGTGCGGATCGCCGCCACCGGCTCGTGTCCCATGGCGGCGAACAACAGGCCGCCCGCCACCATCGTGGCCAGCACGGCCAGAACGGGCGTCGCCACTTGCCATGCGGTCGAGGTGGCCTGGCGCGGAACAAGCTGGATCATGGCCGGGCCTCCTCCATGCCATGGGCACCGCCCAGCATCAGGCCGATGCGCTCCAGCGTCAGGCCCTCGGTGGGTACCGGATCGGACAGGCGTCCTTCGTTCAGCGCGCAAAAGCGGTCGGACAGTTCCAAAAGCTCATCCAGGTCCTGAGAGATGACAATGACACCCGCACCCTTGCGGGCCAGGTCCAGCAGCGACTGGCGGACGGCGGCGGCGGCGCCGGCGTCGACACCCCAAGTGGGCTGGTTGACGACCAGCACGCGCGGCGCCTGCATCACCTCGCGGCCGATGACGAATTTCTGCAGATTGCCGCCCGAAAGGGCCCGTGCGGGGGTGCCGGGGCTGGGGGTGCGGACGTCGAAGGCCTTGATGACGGCCTCTGCATAGCGACGGGCGCCGGCATGGTCGATCAGGCCGCGACGCACCAGCCCCTTGCGCGCGCCGGCGGTCAGCAGCGTGTTCTCGGTCAGGCTGAAATCCGGAACGGCAGCGTGACCCAGCCGATCCTCGGGCGCGGACAGAAGGCCGGCCTCGCGCCGTGGCTCGGGACCAAGGACCGACAGGTCGCGCCCTTCCAGCGTCACGCTGCCGGGCGCGCTGCGAACCTCGCCCGACAGGGCGGCCAGCAACTCTTCCTGCCCGTTGCCCGCAACGCCGCCGATGCCCAGGATCTCGCCCGTGCGGAGGGTCAGGCTGACCCCTTTCAACGCTGTCCCTTCGGCCGTGGGGGCGGAGCGGCTGAGGTTTTCCACGCGCAGCACCGTGTTCCCCGCCCGGCGTCCCGTGCGATCGACGAGGCGCATCTCGCTTCCGACCATCATGGCAGCCAGTTCGCGGGCAGTATGGGCGCGGGGGTCGCAGCTGTCCACGACGCGGCCATGGCGCAGGATGGTGGCGCGGTCGCAATGGCTGCGGATTTCATCCAGCTTGTGGCTGATGTAAAGGATGGAGGTGCCGCCCGCCGCCAGCTTGCGCAGGGTTGCGAACAGCAATTCGGCCTCTTGCGGGGTCAGCACGCTGGTCGGCTCGTCCATGATCAGCAGGCGCGGGTTCTGCAACAGGCAGCGGATGATCTCGACTCGCTGGCGCTCGCCCGCGGACAGGGTGACGATGCGCCGCGATGGATTCAGGGGCAGGCCGAAGTCGTGGCTGACGGTGGTGATGCGCGCCGCCAGGTCGCGCCGAGGGGGCGGGTTCTCCATCCCGAGAGCAATATTCTCGGCCACGGTCAGGGCGTCGAACAGGCTGAAATGCTGAAACACCATGGCAACGCCGGCGGCACGGGCGGCACGCGGATCGGCAGGATGATGAGGCGCATCCCCAAGCCACATCTGTCCTTGATCGGGTCGCACAAGGCCATAGATCATCTTGACCAGTGTCGACTTGCCGGCGCCGTTCTCGCCCAGGAGGGCGTGGATCTCGCCCTCGGCAACGGCAAAGGACACGTCGTCATTGGCGCGGACACCGGGATAGGACTTGCCGATCCCCGTTGCCCGGAACACTGCGGCCTTGGTCAAAAATTTGTCCCCTTGGTCAAAAGCCCTGCCTGCTTAGACCGCAAAACCCCGGCAGGGCAATTGCACTGTTTGGCCAGCCTGCGATACTGTCCCGATCATGACGTCAAAACCCCCCCGATTCATCCATCTTCGCACACATTCCGAGCATTCCTTGCTGGAAGGTGCCATTCCTGTAGGCAAACTGCCCGCTTTGGCGGCAGATGTTGGGATGCCGGCGGTCGCGCTGACCGATACCAATGCCATGTTCGCCGCACTGGAGTTCAGCGTGAAGGCCAAGGACAAGGGCGTCCAGCCGATCATCGGCTGTCAGGTGACATTGGCGGCGGATGTGACCGGGCCCGTTGTCCTCTTGGCACAGAACCAGGCGGGCTGGCTGAACCTGATGGCGCTGTCGACCTGCCTGTATCTGCGCGAGGGTGGTGCACTGCCCCATGTCACCGTGGAAGAGTTGTGCGCGCGGGCAGAAGGGCTGATTTGCCTGACAGGCGGTGCCTGTGGGCCGCTGGGCCTGCTGATCGCGCAAGGGCAGGCCGACAAGGCTGCGGCGCTGGCCGACCGGCTGGCGGAGGCCTTTCCGACCCGGCTTTACATCGAACTGCAGCGGCATCCGGGCGAGAATAGCAAGCTGATGGACGCCGAGGCCGCCAGCGAGGGCGGACTGATCGACCTTGCCTATGCCAGGGATTTGCCGCTGGTTGCCACGAACGACGTGTATTTTCCCAAGACCACGATGTACGAGGCGCATGACGCGCTGATCTGCATCGCGGAAAAGGCCTATGTCGACCAGTCCCAGCCCCGCCGCCGCCTGACGCCCCAGCATTATTTCAAGTCGCCCGAGGAAATGACGGTTCTTTTCGCCGACCTGCCCGAGGCGATCGAGAACACCGTAGAGATCGCCCGCCGCTGCGCCTTTGCCGTGGCCAAGCATGCGCCGATCCTGCCGAAATTCGCCGATGACGAGGTGGCCGAACTGCGCCGGCAGGCACGCGAGGGTCTCGAAGCGCGGTTGAAGGTCATTCCCCATGCCGTCAGCGTCGAGGAATATCACGCCCGCCTCGATTTCGAGCTGAACATCATCGAGCAGATGGGTTTCCCGGGCTATTTCCTGATCGTGGCCGACTTTATCGGATGGGCCAAGTCGCATCACATCCCGGTGGGGCCGGGACGGGGATCGGGCGCGGGGTCGCTGGTGGCCTATGCGCTGACCATCACCGACCTCGACCCCCTGCGCTACAGCCTCCTTTTCGAGCGGTTCCTGAACCCGGAACGCGTCTCGATGCCTGATTTCGACATCGACTTCTGCATGGACCGTCGGGAAGAGGTGATCCGCTATGTGCAGAACAAGTACGGGTCGGACAAGGTCGGGCAGATCATCACCTTCGGTGCGCTGTTGTCCAAGGCGGCCGTGCGTGACGTCGGCCGCGTGCTGCAGATGCCGTTCGGGCAGGTGGACCGTTTGTCCAAGATGATCCCGCTCGAAGGCGTGAAGCCTGTCAGCATCACAAAGGCCCGGGCCGACGAGCCGCGCCTGCGCGAGGCCGCGCGCGAGGAGGTCGTGGCCCGCCTGCTGGATTATGCCGAGCAGCTGGAAGGGCTTTATCGCAACGCATCGACCCATGCGGCGGGCGTGGTGATTGGCGACCGTCCGCTGGACCGGCTGGTGCCGCTGTATCGCGATCCGGCCTCCAACATGCCGGCCACCCAGTTCAACATGAAATGGGTCGAACAGGCCGGGCTGGTCAAGTTCGACTTCCTGGGCCTCAAGACCCTGACGGTGATCCAGAATGCGGTGGACCTGATCAACGGGGCGGGGCGGCCCTTGCATGTGTGCGCAGAGGGGCGGGCGCTTTATGAACCCGCGCCGGGGACGGAAAACCAGATCAACCTGATCCCGCTGGATGACAAGGTCAGCTATGACCTGTTCGCCAGCGCCCGCACGGTGGCGGTGTTCCAGGTCGAAAGCTCGGGGATGATGGACGCGCTGCGGCGCATGCGGCCCACCTGCATCGAGGACATCGTGGCGCTGGTGGCGCTGTATCGCCCTGGCCCGATGGAGAACATCCCGACCTATTGCGAGGTCAAGAACGGGCTGCGCGAACTGGAATCGATCCATCCGACGATCGACCATATCCTGGCGGAAACGCAGGGCATCATTGTTTATCAGGAACAGGTGATGCAGATCGCGCAGGTCATGGCGGGCTATTCGCTGGGTGGTGCCGACCTTCTGCGCCGTGCGATGGGCAAGAAGATCGCCGCCGAGATGGCCAAGGAGCGCCCCAAGTTCGTCAAGGGCGCGGTGGCCAACGGCGTGCCGGAAAAGAAGGCGGGCGAAGTCTTCGACCTGTTGGAGAAATTCGCCAACTACGGCTTCAACAAGTCCCACGCGGCGGCCTATGCGGTTGTCAGCTATCAGACCGCCTGGCTCAAGGCCAACCACCCGGTCGAGTTCATGGCCGCAGTGATGAACTGCGACATCCACCTGACCGACAAGCTGGCGATCTACAAGCGCGAGTGCGACCGCATGGGGATCGAGATCGTGCCGCCCTGCGTCAACCGCTCGGCGCCGACCTTTACCGTGGGCAAGGGGCGCATCTATTATGCGCTGGGTGCGCTGAAGGGCGTGGGACTGGACGCGATGCGGCTGATCCACGAGGCGCGCGGGGATGTTCCGTTCCGCGATATCCTCGACCTTGCCCGTCGTGTGGACATGAAGCGCGTGGGCAAGCGCCCCCTTGAAATGCTGGCCCGGGCCGGGGCCTTCGACGTGCTGGATGACAACCGCGCGCGGGTCATGAAGTCGCTGGATGCGCTGTGTGCCTGGTCGGCGGCGGTGCAGGAACAGGCAGCCTCCAGCCAGACGTCGCTGTTCGGCGGGGGCGAGGACCTGCCACCGCCCCGCGCGCCGCTGGCCGGCATCTGGCTGCCGACCGAAAAGCTGGGAGAGGAGCACAAGGCCGTCGGTTTCTATCTGTCCGGCCACCCGCTGGACGATTATCTGCCCGCCTTGCGCCGAAAGAAGGTCCAGACCCTGGCCGAGATCAGCCAGGATGCGCTGCAAGGCCCCTTGGTGGCGCAGATCGCCGGCACGGTCGCCGCCCGGATGGAGCGCAAGTCGGCCAAGGGTACGCAATACGCCTTTGTCAGCCTTTCGGATCCGACCGGTCTTTACGAAGTGACCGTGTTTTCGGACCTGCTGAACGCGTCCCGCGACAAGCTGGAGGCGGGGTCGAACGTGGTCCTGCAGGTCAAGGTCGAGCCTTCCGGCGACCAAATCAAGATGCTGGCCAATTCGGTCACGGCGCTGGAGGATGCGGTGGCCGATGCCGGCGCCGGTTGCCTAGCGGTCGAGATGCAGGGTGCCGACACGATACCGCGCCTGGCCGAGGTGCTGACCCGCATCCGCACCGAGATCATCGTGCCGCCCCGGTCCCGCGGCCCGGTGCGCCTGCGCATTCGCGAGGGCGACGAGGTGATCGAGATCGAGGTCGCCAATGACGCCCCTATGACCACGCCCGCCCGCCAAGCCTTGCGCGCCGTGCCGGGCGTTCTTGATGTCATCGAGGAATAGGCTTCGTTTCGTCGGGAACTGCCGAGGATGTCGATCATTTCGGGGCAACGCGATCGCGGCTCCGGGCCGGGCATTGTCACTAGGCAAATGTTCTCCCTTCGTGCTAGCTCTTGGAAAAAAGAGGGCAGCATGAAGGTCTTGGGCATTGATCCCGGTTTGCGGAACATGGGCTGGGGGGTGATCGAGGTCGATGGTCCCCGCATCCGCCATGTCGCCAATGGCACGATCCATTCGGATGGTTCGCAGGATCTGGGGGCGCGTTTGTCGGTGTTGTTCCGCGGCCTTTGTGCCGTGATCGCAACCCATGCGCCCGATGAGGCGGCGGTCGAGCAGACCTTCGTGAACAAGGATGCGACGGGCACGCTGAAGCTGGGTCAGGCGCGCGGCGTGGCCCTGCTGGCACCTGCCGAGGCCGGAATTGCCGTTGGCGAATACGCGCCCAATGCTGTGAAGAAGACGGTGGTCGGCGTGGGCCACGCGGGCAAGGAGCAAGTGCAGCACATGGTGCGCATCCAGTTGTCCGGCGTGCAGTTCGAGAGTCCGGATGCGGCAGATGCGCTGGCCATCGCCATCTGCCATGCGCGCCATCTGCAGGGACGGAGCCTGCGCGTGGCCGCTCCCAGGCAAGGTGCGGCATGATCGGGCGCATTGCAGGCGTGATCCTGCACCGCGCCCGGGATCAGGTGCTGATCGATGTGCGGGGCGTGGGCTACATCATCCATGTCAGCGACCGGACCGCCGCCGGCCTGCCGCCCGTCGGTCAGGCTGCGGCGCTTTATACGGAACTGCTGGTGCGGGAGGATCTGCTGCAGCTGTTCGGCTTTCCGACAATGCTGGAAAAGGAATGGCACAGGCTTCTGACGTCGGTGCAGGGCGTGGGAGCCAAGGTGTCTCTGGCAATCCTGGGGACGCTTGGTCCCGAGGGGCTGGGGCGGGCGATCGCGCTGGGCGATTGGGCCTCGGTGCGCAAGGCCAATGGCGTCGGGCCGAAGCTGGCGCAGCGGATCGTGCTGGAACTGAAGGACAAGGCGCCCTCGGTCATGGCTCTTGGCGGCGCCTTGACAGTGGATGCCGGTGACGTGGCCGCGGGCGGAGATGCGGACGAGCCAGGCATCGAGCCCGGTCCGTCCGCCGCCTCGGCGCGGGGGTCGATCCCCCGCGCCGAGGCGTTCCAGCCCTCGGCCGGGGCGCTGGCGGGGCAAGCGATGGCCGACGCGCTGTCTGCGCTGACCAACCTGGGCTATGGTTCGTCGGAGGCTGCAACGGCCGTGGCCGAGGCACAGGCCCGGGAACCCGCGGCGGCCATGCCCGCGTTGATCCGGGCAGCGCTGCGGCTTCTGGCGCCCAAGGACTGAACCGGAGGGGACATCATGGCAGGAAACGTCAAGGTCTTCATGTTGATGGCCGCGCTGACTGCGCTGGTCATGGCACTTGGCTGGATGCTGGGCGGGCAGGGCGGCGCCCTGATTGCCTTGCTGATCGCGGGCGGCATGAACTTTTTCAGCTATTGGAACAGCGACAAGATGGTTCTGCGCCAGCAGGGCGCGATCGAATTGTCACCCCAACAAGGGCCCGAGCTTTACCGGATGACGGCCGATCTGGCCCGCCGCGCCGATCTGCCGATGCCCAAGCTTTATCTGCTGCCGACGGAACAGCCCAACGCCTTTGCCACCGGGCGCGATCCCCAAAATGCTGCCGTTGCCGTGACACAAGGGTTGGTGAACACGCTGAGCCGGGACGAGATCGCAGGCGTGATCGCGCATGAACTGGCCCATATCAAGCATCGTGACACGCTGACCATGACCGTTACCGCGACCATGGCGGGGGCGATCGCGATGATGGGCAACATGATGCTGTTCACGGGAGGACGCGAAGGTCGCGGCGGTGCCTTGGGGGGGATCATCGCGATGATTGTGGCACCCATGGCGGCGATGATGGTGCAGATGGCGATTTCCCGCGCCCGCGAATACGAGGCCGATGCAACGGGCGCTGCGATCTGCGGACAGCCCCGGGCCTTGGCTTCGGCGCTGCAGAGGATCGCAACGGCCGCAGGACGGACGGTCAACGTGCCAGCTGAGAAAAATCCGGCCGCCGCATCGATGTTCATCATCAACCCACTGCACGCCCTGCGCGCGGACAAGATGTTTTCCACCCATCCTCCGACCGAGGAACGGATCGCTCGCCTGATGGCGATGGAGGGCACCGGCCGCGCGCCGGTGCAGCCGACCACGGCCGCCAGCCGCATCCCGAAGACCGGCCGCAACCGCCCGTCCGGCCCGCGCACCCCTTGGGGCCGCGGATGACCCAGCCAGACCCCGTGCTCCGCCCTGAATCGCTGGAAGGCGATGGCGAGGACCGCGCCCTGCGTCCGCAGAACCTGTCTGAATTCGTGGGCCAGGCCGAGGCGCGCGCGAATCTGAAGGTCTTCATCGAAAGCGCCAAGATGCGCGGCAAGGCGATGGACCACACGCTGTTCTTCGGCCCCCCGGGTCTGGGCAAGACCACGCTGGCGCAGATCATGGCGCGCGAGCTTGGGGTAAATTTTCGCATGACTTCGGGTCCGGTCATTGCGCGGGCGGGCGATCTGGCGGCGATCCTGACGAACCTCGAGGCACGCGATGTCCTGTTCATCGACGAGATCCACCGCATGAACCCCGCGGTCGAGGAGGTGCTTTATCCCGCGATGGAGGATTTCGAACTGGATCTGGTGATCGGCGAAGGTCCGGCCGCCCGCACGGTCCGGATCGAACTGCAGCCCTTTACCCTTGTGGGTGCCACGACGCGTCTTGGCCTGCTGACGACGCCGTTGCGGGACCGCTTCGGCATCCCGACGCGTCTCCAGTTCTATGAAATTCCGGAACTGGACCTGATCGTCCAGCGCGGCGCGCGATTGATGGGGATCAGCGCCGATCCCGAGGGCACGCTGGAAATTGCCCGCCGCGCCCGGGGCACCCCCCGTATCGCGGGGCGCCTGCTGCGCCGTGTGGTGGATTTTGCATTGGTCGAAGGAAACGGCCGCCTGACGCGCGAGATTGCGGACATCGCGCTGACGCGGCTGGGCGTGGACGACCTGGGCTTGGATGGCGCCGACCGGCGTTATCTGACGCTGATGGCGCAGCATTATGCCGGCGGGCCGGTGGGGGTCGAGACGCTGTCGGCAGCCCTCTCGGAAAGCCGCGACGCCATCGAAGAGGTCATCGAGCCCTATCTGCTGCAGCAAGGGCTGATCGCGCGGACCCCTCGCGGTCGGCAACTGGCATCGCGGGCCTGGCGGCACCTCGGGCTAGACATGCCGACGCCTCCGGGGCAGGCGACCCTGTTCGACGTCTGATTGCAGCCGGCCTCAAACCGTCCTAGCGTGCCTCCATGAGCCATCACCTGACCCTACGCGTTTATTACGAAGACACCGATCTCGCCGGGATCGTTTATTATGCCAACTATCTGAAGTTCATCGAGCGGGGGCGGTCGGAATGGCTGCGCGCCTTGGGTGTCGACCAGATGGCCCTGAAACAAGACACAGATCACGTCTTTGCCGTCCGTCGCCTCGAGGCGGATTATCTTCGCCCCGCCCGTTTCGACGATCTGCTGACGGTCGTGACCGATCTGGTACAGGCGGGCCCGGCCCGCATCGTGGTCGATCAGCAGGTCCGGCGCGATCAGCAGCTGCTGTTCACCGCCCGCGTGACGATCGCCTGCCTCGACGGGCAGGGCCGTCCGGTGCGCCTGCCGGCCCCGCTGAGGGCTGCCCTGGGTCGTTAACCAGGTTTGCCGCCAGCCAAAGAAAACGCGGCAAATCGGCTGCGCTTTGCGTAAAAGTGACGCCATTGTGTTGCACTGGGGGATGAAACCCTTGTTAGGAACGCGATAAAAGGCGCGCAACGCCGGGCTGCGCAGAAGGCAGCCGCGGGACATGAAGATGAGGCAGTGACTATGGAACCCATTCAGGCCGCCGAGGCCATCGACTTTTCAGCCGTGGCGCTGTTCTGGCGGTCGTCCCTGACGGTTCAGGTGGTGATGATCATGCTGATCGCCGCCTCGTTCTGGTCATGGGCGATCATCGTGCAGAAATTCATCGCCTTTGGACAGGCCCGCAAGGAAGCGTCGAAGTTCGACCGGGCCTTCTGGTCTGGTGAACCGTTGGACGATCTTTACGACCGCCTTGGCGACCGCCCGCGCGGGGCATCCGAAAGGGTCTTTGCAGCCGGCATGACCGAATGGCGGCGCAGCCACCGCGATGACGGTCGCCTGATCCCCGGCGGCATCAGCCGCATCGATCGCGCCATGAACGTCGCCATCCAGCGCGAGGAAGGCCGCCTGTTCCGGGGTCTGTCCTTTCTGGCGACGGTGGGTTCCACTGCACCCTTCATCGGCCTCTTCGGCACGGTCTGGGGCATCAAGACCGCCTTCGAGGGCATCGCGCTGAGCCAGGACACCAGCCTGGCCGTGGTCGCCCCCGGCATTGCCGAGGCCCTGTTGGCGACGGCCCTAGGCCTTGTGGCCGCGATTCCGGCGGTCGTGTTCTACAACAAGCTGTCGGGCGATGCCGAACGCATCACCGGCGGGTGGGAGGCCTTTTCGGACGAGTTCTCGACGCTTTTGTCGCGCCAGATGGACGAGGTGTGATCCATGGGCACTTCGGTCGTCAAGCGGGTCAGGACCAAGGGACGGCGGCGCAACATGCCGATGTCCGAGATCAACGTCACGCCATTCGTGGACGTGATGCTGGTGCTGCTGATCATCTTCATGGTGGCCGCGCCCCTGATGACGGCGGGTGTCCCGCTGAACCTGCCCAAGACGGCCGCCAGCGCCGTCCCGACCGAGCAGGAAGAGCCGTTGGTCATCTCAATGCCCGCCGACGGCGCGATGCAGGTCATGAACCAGCCTGTCGAGGATGACCAGGTCGTGGCCACCCTGCGTGCCGTTCTGGCCGAGCGGCAGTCAGGCCGCGTCTTCCTGCGCGCCGACGGGACCATCCCATACTCGCGCGTCGTGCAGATCATGGGTGCCCTGAACGCGGCCGGCATCACCGACATCGTGCTGGTCACTGAAACAGGTGGCCCGAGGATGGACGGCTAGGCCATGGATGAACGCGAAGGCCGCACGGGTTACTGGGTTTCGGGGATCGCGCACGGGTCGCTGATCCTGTGGGCCATCCTGGGCGGAGCCCTCTTCCGGCCGCAGCCCGGGCCTCCGGTCCGCACGACACAGGTTTCGACGATCAGCGGCGCCGAATTCGAGGCGCTTGCGGCGGCTTCGCGAGGCGCAGGACCCGTCAGCGCCGATGCAACGGCGGTGGCGGGCCTGCCCGCGCCGGCGGTGGAGGACGGGGCCACGGATGCGCCCGTGTCGGCGGTTCCGCCGCAGGCGGCCGCTTCGGCGGCCTTGGCCGCGCCGGATGCGGCCGAAGCCGTGCCCGACCTGTCGGATCTTGCGCCTGCAGCCCCCGTGGACGTGGCCAGCGATCTGTCCCAACCCGCACCCGACCAGATGCAGGATGCCGAGGCCATGCCGGCCGTTCGGGCCGAACCATCAGCGCCTGTTGTGAGTGCGCAACCCGCGCCGCCTGCCGCGCCGCAACCAGACGTGGCGGCCGCGCCTGTCGCGCCGCGTTCGGCTCTGGCACTGGATACCTCTCCGCGCCCTCAGGACCGGCCCGCCGGCTTGGTCGAGAACGCCAACCGACGGCGTGCTGAAGCGGCCGCGGCAGAAGCGGCCCGTCAAGCCGCCGCCGCCGAGGCCGCCGCTGCCGAGGAGGCGCGTCTTGCCGCCCAGGAGGCCGCTCGGGAGCAGGCGGCCCGGCAAGCCGCAGCCGAGGCGGCCGAAGCCGAGCAGGCAGCCCGTCAGGCCGCAGCCGAAGCCGCCGAACGGGACGCAGCCGCGGCTCGGGCGGCCGAGGCCGCTGCGGCACGTGCCGCCGAGGAACGTCAGGCCGCCGAAGCCCGTGAAGCAGAAGAACAGCGTGCTGCCGAAGCTGCCAGTCGCGCCGCCGAAGAAGAGCGCCGCGCCGCGGAAGCCCGGGCCGAGGAAGACCGTCTTGCCGCCGAAGCCAAGGCCGAGGAGGAGCGGGCCGAGGAGGAGCGATTGGCCGCCGAACGCGCCGCCGAGGAGCAGCGCGCTGCCGAAGCGCGTGAAGCCGAGGCCCGGGAGGCTGAAGAGCGCCGCGCTGCCGAAGCCGCTGCCGCAGAGGAGCATCGCGCCGCCGAGGCGCGCCAAGCCGAAGAACGCCGTGCGGCAGAGGCGGCCGAACGCGTCGCTGCCGAGGAGCGTCGTGCCGCCGAAGCCGCCCGGGAGGACGCTGAGCGTCAAGAGGCCGCCCGACAGGAGGCCGCCCGACAGGAGGCCGAGCGTCATGCCGCTGCCGAAGCTGCCGCGCGCGAGGCGGCAGACCGTCAGGCCTTGGCCGATGCCCTGCGCGAGGCGCAGGCAGGCGCCGGGGGAACCGACTCTGCCTCGACCGGCGATGCATTCGGTGGCGACCGCCAGATGATCGAAGGCGGCAGTGGCGCCTCGGCCGGACTTGACCCGCTGGCGGCGGCCCTGGCAGGGGCCATGGCCGGCAACGGCGCCCAGGGCACCGATGACAGTTTCTCAGGTCCGCCCGCCGACATGATGCAACTGACACCCAGTCCGCTGCCCCGATCCGGGCTCGACAGGGGCAGGAGAATGCCCATGGGGGAACCCTTGTCGCTGGCCGAACGCGACGGGTTGCGCTTTGCCATCCAGAACTGCTGGAACGTGGGTGCGCTGTCGGTGGAAGCATCGCGCATGGTTGTTTCTGTCGGCTTCACCTTGTCACCTGAGGGCATTCCCCTGGGCGAAAGCTTGCGTCTGGCCGGCTATCAGGGGGGCAGCGAATCCGGTGCCCAGCAGGCGTTCGAAGTCGCCCGCCGTGCCATCCTGATGTGCGGCAGTGCCGGCTTTGACCTGCCGGCATCGAAATACGGCCGTTGGCGCGATGTCGTGGTCGACTTCCGCCCTGACGGGCTGCAAATGCAATGACCACCCGCCGGCAAGCCTGCCTTCCGCTTTCCGCCGACCCGAGGTAATGACCGCCCATGTTCCGCAAACTGATCCTAGCCCCCGCCCTTGCCATTGCCGCCGCGGTCCTGCTGCCCGGCGGTCCTGCCCTGGCACAGGACACGCCGCTGCGGATCGAGATCACCGACGGGGTGATCGAGCCGATGGCGATCGCGATCCCCGCCTTTCATGGCGACGCGGACATCGCGGCGCGCGTCCGTCAGGTCGTCGCCGATGACCTGACAGGTACCGGTCTGTTCCGCGAGATCCCCATGGATGCGCATCTGGCGCGGCCTGCCAACTTTACCGAAGCCGTCAGCTATGACGACTGGCGCGCCGTGAACGCGCAGGGGCTGGTCGCGGCCGAGGTTGTCCGGTCGGGCGACAACATCAGCGTGCGTTTTCGCCTGTTCGATGTCGTCTCGGGGCAGCCGCAGGGCGACGGAATGCAGTTCGATGCGCGTGCCAGCGACTGGCGCCGCGCCGCCCACAAGATCGCGGACCAGATCTATGCCCGTCTGACAGGTGAAAAATCCTATTTCGACAGCCGCGTCGCCTTTGTTCAGGAAACAGGACCCAAGAACGCGCGCATCAAGCGCATCGGCGTCATGGATTACGACGGGGCGAATATACTGTGGATGACGGACAGTTCGTCCCTGGTGCTGGCGCCCAAGTTTTCGGCCGACGGGCGGCGGCTGCTCTACACCAGCTATGACAGCGGCTTTCCGCAAGTCAGGGTGATGGACGTGGCCAGCGTTTCCTCGCGGCCGTTGACGCAGGACGCGGCCACCATGGCCTTTGCCCCGGCCTTCAGCCCCGACGGGCGCTGGATCGCCTATTCCCGCGAACAGGGTGGCAACACCGACATCTGGCTGATGGATGCCGCAACGGGCGCGCAGCGGTCGCTGACGAATTCACCTTCGATCGACACATCGCCCAGCTTCAGCCCCGACGGCCAGCGCATCGTCTTTGAAAGCGACCGGTCGGGCAGCCCGCAGCTCTACATCATGGGCCTGAACGGCGGAGAGCCGACCCGCATCAGCTTTGCCGATGGCCGCTATGGCGCGCCGGCCTGGTCGCCCAAGGGCGATATGATCGCCTTCACCAAGCAGGTGGAGAACCGGTTTCACATCGGTGTCATGCGCACGGATGGCTCGGGCGAGAAGATGCTGACCGAGTCCTTCCTCGACGAGGGTCCCACCTGGGCGCCCAACGGCCGCGTGGTGATGTTTACCCGCGTCACGCCGGGCGGAACCGGCCAGCCGCGCCTGCATTCGGTGGACATCACCGGGCGGAACATGCGACCGATGAATCTCGACTTTGCCGCCTCGGATCCGTCCTGGGGACCCTTGATGCCATGAGGATGACATGATGAACGCCGCGACGAAGCCTGCCCTTCTTGCCTGCCTGCTGGCGCTGGCGGCCTGCGCCCAACCTGCGCCGCCCGTGGCCCCTCCGGTCCAGGACCCTTATGCCAGCGTGGGTGGCGGTGCCGTCTTCCAGGGCGATCTGGCCGGCGGCGTTCTAGGGGCCGAGGCGACGGCGCAGTATTTCCAGGGCAGCGTCGGTGATACCGTCCTGTTTCCCGCCAACCAGACCACGCTGACCCCGGAGGCGCGGGATATTCTGGCGCGGCAGGCGGCATGGCTGACCCGCCATGGCAATTTCGCGGCCGTGGTTCAGGGGCATGCCGAGGAGACCGGCACACGGGAATACAACTTGGCTCTGGGCGCGCGTCGCGCCAGTGCCGTTCAGGAATATCTTGTGGCCCAGGGCGTGGCTCCCGGTCGCATCCGCACCCTGTCCTTTGGCAAGGAGCGCCCGGCCGAAACCTGTTCGGACGAGGCATGCTATGCCCAGAACCGCCGGGTGGTCACCGTGGTCAGCGAAAGCGGCCCGGGGGCATGATGCGCCGGATGGTTCTTCCTGTCTTCCTGTCGCTGATGCTGGCACTTCCAGGTGCGGCGCTGGCGCAGGACGCGCCTGATGCGGCCACGCTGGCCGACCTGCGAACTGAGGTGGCCTTGCTGAGGCAGCAGTTGCATGAATTGCGTGGCGAACTGATGGCGTCAGGGTCGGCAGGCTTTCAGGAGGCTGGCGGAGCCTCGGCCATCGATCGGATGAACGCGATGGAGGCGCAGTTGATGGGCCTGACCAATCTGGCCGAACAACTGCAGAACCGGGTCAACCGGATCACCGGTGACAGTGATCGGCGCTTGTCGGATGTCGAGTTCCGCCTGTGCGAAATGGACCCCGGTTGCGATCTGTCGGCCCTGACCGTTCCTTCGACGCCCGTGGGGGTGTCGCCGGAACTGGCGCCTTCGGCCCCGGCGCCGTCCGAGCCGGACTCGGCCGCCGCGACTGCTGCCGAACAAACCGATTTTGACGCGGCGCGTGCCGTGCTGGACAGCGGCGACTATGCCCGCGCAGCGCAGATGTTCGCCAATGTCGCCGAAACGCATGCGGGGGGTCCCCTGACGGCCGAAGCTCTGTTCCTGCGCGGGCAGGCGCTGGATCTGGCCGGTCAACCCCGCGAGGCCGCCGCGGCCTGGCTGGAAGGCTTTGCCGCAAATCCCGATGGCCCGCATGCCGGGGAGAGCTTGCTGGGCATTGCGCGCGTGATCGAAGGGCAGGGAGATGCGACCGCTGCCTGTCTCTACCTTGCTGAAATCCCAGCCCGCTTTCCGGGCAGCCCCCAAGCCACCGAGGCCGAGGCCCGCGTGACCAGGCTGGGCTGCGGTGTCAACGATCTGGGCGCCTTGGACCCGCTGCTGGACCCGTCCCTTGATCCCGAGGCGGCTGCGGATCTTGCCGAGCATCCTTGAACCGCCTCCCTTCGATGCCGCAGCAGCGGTTCGCGCCAAGCTCGACCGGCTGGCGGGCGACATGCCCGCGCTTGGGCTGGCGGTATCGGGAGGGGGCGATTCGGTTGCGCTGATGCATATCGCCGCCGAATGGGCGCAGGGCCGTCGGTTGATGGTGGCCACGGTCGATCACGGTTTGCGTCCCGACAGTGCAACCGAGGCGCAGGGTGTGGCGCGTGCGGCCCGGGCACTGGGCCTGCCTCATGCCGTCCTGTTGTGGCGGCGTGATACGGAAAAGGGCAACCTGATGGCCAAGGCCCGGGATGCGCGTCTGCGCCTGCTGGCCGGATGGGCCTTGCGCAACAACCTTTCTGCCGTCGCATTGGGACACACGGAGGATGATCTGGCCGAAACGCTGGTGATGCGGCTGGCGCGGGGGTCAGGGGTCGATGGTCTTTCGGCCATGGCCGAATGGCGTGACGCCCACGACATGCGCTGGCTGCGGCCGATGTTGGGAACGGGGCGTCAGGCGTTGCGGGACTGGCTGCGCCTGCGCCACATCGGCTGGATCGACGATCCGACCAATGACAATGCCAATTACGACCGCGCTCGGGCGCGCCAAGCCATTGCTGCGTTAGAGCTCGACGCCGCCGCCCTGGCCCGGTCGGCGCGCCACATTGCCGAGGCGCGCGATGCGCTGACAGATTATGCAGCCCTGCTGATGTCCGACGCTCAGGTCGACCGGGGCAGCCTTGTCCTGCCGCGTGCTGTTCTGCGCGACGCTCCGTCCGAAATTCGCCGCCGTATCCTGGTGGCTGCCTGCCGCTGGATCACGGGCGCCGACTATCCGCCGCGCCGCGCCGCCATGATGCATGCCCACGACGCAGTGATGGCGGGCGCGCGGGTGACCCTGGACGGGGCGATGATCTCGCCCGTGGGCGGGCGGCTGAGGATCACGCGGGAAGCGGCTGCCGCCCTGCGGGCACCCGCCGCGGCCGAACGCGCATGGGACATGCGCTGGCGTGTCGGGGAACTGCACCCCGGTCAGCATGTCGCCGCGCTGGGGTTCGACGCCTTGCCGCTGTTCGGGTGGCGTGATTCGGGGCTTCTTCGCGACGAGGCGGCGGCCAGTCCTGCCCTTTGGCAGGATGGCCGGGTGATTGCCGCACCATTGTTGCGGCCGCAGCCCGGTTTCGGCGTCACTTCGCTGCGGGGCGCGTCACATTTCCGCAGCCTTGTGAAGGCGCATTGAACCTTTGCCAATAATCCCTATTTTCAACGCAAACCGCATTCCGCCGGAGGACCCGATTTGGGCAACGCACGCAACTTCGCCTTCTGGGTGGTTCTGTTCCTGATGGTTCTGGCCCTGTTCAACCTGTTCAGTGACGGGTCCGGCGCCATGAACAGCCGCCAGATCAGCTACTCGGACTTCATTCAGCGCGTGCAGAACGACCAGGTCAGTGCCGTGACGATCGACGGCGAAGACGTCGTGATCACGGGCACCGACGGCCAGCAGTACGCCACTGTCCGCCCGGTGGGCGAGGACATCTCGGACCGGCTGATCCAGCAGGGCGTGGATGTCCGCGTGATCAAGCAGCAAAGCTCGGGGTTCATGTCGCTTCTGGGCGTCTGGCTGCCGTTCATCCTGCTGATCGGGGTCTGGATCTTCTTCATGAACAGGATGCAGGGTGGCGGCAAGGGTGGCGCGATGGGCTTTGGCAAGTCGCGCGCCAAGCTGTTGACCGAAAAGCAGGGCCGCGTGACCTTTGATGATGTCGCAGGCATCGACGAGGCCAAGGAAGAGCTGGAAGAGATCGTCGAGTTCCTGCGCAACCCGCAGAAGTTCAGCCGCCTTGGCGGCAAGATCCCGAAAGGTGCACTGCTGGTCGGCCCTCCCGGTACCGGCAAGACCCTGTTGGCGCGCGCCATCGCGGGCGAGGCGGGCGTGCCCTTCTTCACGATCTCGGGTTCGGACTTTGTTGAAATGTTCGTGGGTGTGGGTGCATCCCGCGTCCGTGACATGTTCGAGCAGGCAAAGAAATCAGCGCCTTGCATCCTTTTTATCGACGAGATCGACGCGGTGGGTCGTGCCCGCGGCGTGGGCATCGGCGGCGGCAATGACGAACGCGAGCAGACCCTGAACCAGCTGCTGGTCGAGATGGACGGGTTCGAGGCCAACGAAGGCATCATCATCGTCGCTGAGACCAACCGCAAGGATGTGCTGGATCCGGCGCTGCTGCGTCCGGGCCGGTTCGACCGCCAGATCCATGTGCCGAACCCCGACATCAAGGGCCGTGAGAAGATCCTGTCGGTTCACGCCCGCAAGGTGCCGGTCGGTCCGGATGTCGATCTGCGCCTCATTGCTCGCGGTACGCCCGGATTTTCGGGCGCCGACCTGATGAACCTGGTGAACGAGGCAGCGCTGATGGCCGCCCGTATCGGTCGCCGTTTCGTCAGCATGGACGACTTTGAAAGCGCCAAGGACAAGGTCATGCTGGGCGTCGAGCGCCGCAGCTTGGTGCTGACGCCCGAGCAGAAGGAAAAGACCGCCTATCACGAGGCTGGTCATGCGGTTGTCGGTCTGTCGCTGCCGAAATGTGATCCTGTCTACAAGGCCACGATCATTCCGCGCGGCGGCGCGCTGGGCATGGTCGTCAGCCTGCCCGAAATGGACCGCCTCAATTTCCACAAGGATGAGGCCAAGCAGAAGATCACGATGACGATGGCCGGCAAGGCGGCTGAAATCATCAAGTATGGCGAAGAGGGCGTTTCCAACGGTCCGGCCGGAGACATCATGCAGGCCAGCCAGTTGGCGCGTGCCATGGTCATGAGATGGGGCATGTCCGACAAGGTGGGCGCTGTCGATTACGCCGAAGCGCATGAAGGTTATTCGGGCAGCACAGGCGGTTTCTCGGTTTCGGCTGCGACCAAGGAATTGATCGAGCAGGAAGTTCGTGAATTGATCGAGGCCGGCTATCAGGAGGCGTACCGCATCCTGACGGAAAAGTCGGAAGAGTTCGAACGCCTCGCCAAGGGTTTGCTGGAATACGAAACCCTGACCGGCGCCGAGATCGGCAAGATCATTCGCGGCGAATCCTTGGAGGGAGGGGATGATGACACGCCAGCCAGCGTCATTCCTGCAGTGACGGCGATTCCAAAGGCGGGCAAGCCCGCGGCTGGCGGAGACCCGGCCCCTGCATGACATTCCAGACCCCGGCCTCTGCGCCGGGGTCTTCATTTCGTGGCTGTTGTTTTTCGGAGTTTTGGCGGCCAGAGCCAAGCCAGATGGAAAATGGCAGACAAAATAACGATTTCGGGGCTGCCGAGTCCCCAACAGGTTCAGTTTTAATCAAAAAGTGAACGAAGTCGTTCGGCAAGTGTTGCCTCCTTGATCGCTCCTGTCTAAGTATTTGTGCATGGGAAAAAATGTCGCATCTCCATTGAGCGCCCTGCTGTGTTTCGACGTTTATGCGACGAACCTTGCCTTCGGACGTGTCTACAAACCGCTGTTGGAGCCTCTGGGGCTGACCTACCCCCAGTTTCTGGTTCTACTGACCCTGTGGTCTGCCAATGACCAGAGCATCGGTCAGATCGGCAGCGCGCTTGGGCTGGACAGCAGTACGCTGACTCCGTTGGTCAAGCGCCTTGAGGCTGCTGGCATGGTTACGCGGCGACGGGATTCTCAGGACGAGCGGCGGGTCATCGTGTCTTTGACCAGCAAGGGCCGTTCCCTTGAGAAACAATCCGGCGAAGTTTTGGCCTGCGCATCAGATACGACGGGTTTCACGCTGGAAGAGATGCAGGCCCTGCAGGTGCAGCTTTTACGTCTGCGCCAGTCCTTGAACAGCACGCAAGCGGGCTGATGCCTCTGCACCCTTGCGATCTTTCGCCCTGCAGTGCATGGGTTTGACATTATGACCCGAATTGACGACATTCCCGACATGCCCGCCCTGCGGGTGCAGATCGACACCCTGGACAGGGATCTGATGACGCTTCTGGCGCGTCGCCATGCTCTGATCGAGCGTGCGGCCCAGATCAAGGCGCGAAACGGCATGCCTGCGCGCATTGATCAGCGCGTCGAAGAGGTTGTTCAGAACGTCCGCCGACATGCAGAAGATTACGGCCTGGACCCGGATCTTTATGATGGCCTGTGGCGACAACTGATCGAGGCTGCAATCGCACAAGAAGAGCGCCACCTGAACAAGGTGCGGTGACAACAGACCAGTCTGCCCGGACTATCGCCTGTTCAAGTTGTGCGCGCCGCCAGGCGCAGCGCGTGGGTACGATCAGTCGCAACCACGGGGAGGACCGGATCATAGGCCGCCCGGATCACGCCGGCCAGCGCGGCTGAAGGGACAATGTCATTCGAAAATGTCAGCGTCGACTGCATGGTCACATGCTCGGCCAAGGCAGCCGGGTGCGCATCAGCCAGACTGCCGCCCATGTTCACAAAGGACAGGCAGGCACGGATGCCGCCCCCATTGTCAAACCGGAACAGCCGATACTGGTTCGCCTGCTGACGAACGAGCCGTGAAGGCAGGTCAGGAAGACCGGTCAGATGGTCCAGATCCGGCAGGCCTGCAAGTTCCTCCCATCTGCCTACGAAAAACAGCAAGAGATTGGCGCCCATCTCCGGGTCGGTATCAACGACAGGGTGCCCTGCATGGGCGTAACCCGCACGAATCGCTGTCCGGAAGATCTCCAGGCTTTCGTCAGTCAGACCGAAGACCACAGGTGCCACCGGCCGTCCCCATCGGGCGCAAAGAAAGCTTCCATCCGGCCGCGTGAACAGCGATTCGATTTGGTCCGCATCCAACTGGATGTCCGGCAGGTCGGTCATGGCAGGTTGAACCTTGATGGATGGCTGGAAGAGGCTGGCCTCTTCCAGCCTTTGCTTCACGCGACGATTGTTGCCTCGGTGGCGTTTCGCAGTTCGTCCTCGGTCACGCCATCGGCCAGCTGCACGATCCGGAGGCCGCCGGGGACGACGTCGAGGACACCGAGATTGGTGATGATGCGGTCGACGACGCCCTGGCCCGTCAGGGGCAGGGTGCAGGCACGCAGCACCTTGCTCTCGCCGGCCTTGTTGGTGTGGTCCATGACCACGATCACGCGGCCCACGCCCGCGACCAGGTCCATCGCTCCGCCCATGCCCTTGACCAGCTTGCCCGGGATCATCCAGTTGGCCAGGTCGCCGTTCTCGGCCACCTCCATCGCGCCCAGGATGGCGGCCGCGATCTTGCCGCCGCGGATCATGCCAAAGCTGGTGGCGCTGTCGAAGTAGGCGGTGCGCGACAGCTCGGTGATCGTCTGCTTGCCGGCGTTGATCAGGTCGGGGTCCTCCTCGCCCTCGTAGGGGAAGGGGCCCATGCCCAGCATGCCGTTTTCCGACTGCAGGGTGATGTCCTTGTCGCCCACGTAGTTCGCCACCAGCGTCGGGATG
>NZ_JBKGUN010000126.1:0-8013 GCF_046462195.1 Paracoccus sp. (in: a-proteobacteria)
GCCTCGCCGCCTTTTTCATGCCATTGGTAGGGGTTCAGGCCACGGCCTTTACAATCGCCGACACGAAATCATCCAGATCGTCGGGATTGCGGCTGGTGATGATCCCGCGATCCTCGACAACCGACTGGTCAACCAGCGTAGCGCCCGCGTTCCGGATGTCACTGCGGATCGAAGTGAATCCGGTCATCTTGCGGCCCTTGGCCAATCCCGCCTCGATCAGCAGCCAGGGCGCATGGCAGATCGCGGCGATGGGCTTTCCTGCAGATGCGAAGGCCTTGATCAGGTCAATGGCACCCTCGTCCACGCGCAGGTTGTCCGGGTTGATCACCCCACCCGGCAGCACAAGCGCGTCGAAGCCGTCCGGCGACTGGTCGGCGATGGCCAGATCGGCCGTGACACTCTTGCCCCAGTCGTCCTTGTTCCAAGCCTTGATCTCGCCCGTTTCGGGGGCCGCGATCTTCACATCGTGCCCCGCCTCGCGCAGCTTTTCCAGAGGGACGAAAAGTTCGGACTGCTCGAACCCGTCGGATGCCACGATCAGAATATTGGCCATGTCGGGCCTCCTTTATCCGCTTCGTTTGTCGCCCAATCAATGCGGGCAGCGGGTCAAGGTTCCCGGTGCATCAGAAGGTGACGGCCATGCCCGGCAGAATCACCATTGCAATCAGGTGGCGCGACTCCTGTCGCACCGCGACCTGTGAAATGCTAGGTGTTCCCGTCCCCCGTTGCGCAGTTCCAGCAGCGACAGCCTGCGCGAGAACAGAGAATGCACTTGGATAAGCGGGGGCGACGCGAAGCCAGCGCGCTGCGACAGGGACACCAGCGCGCCACCCACCTTGTGCATATTTTGCATCTGCTGCGTGCCCAGCTGATTGCGCAGCACCAACCAGTGGATGGCCTTCGCCCTGTATCTGCTGCGCATTCCAGACCACCTTGGCAGAAATGGACGAACCCAGCACCTCGCCATCAGTCGACATGCGGTCCATCAGGTCAGGGTTGTGAAAGCAGTCATTCGGTCGTGTGAGCAACCCGTCAGCCATGGCCCGTATGCGAACCAAGACGGTCCGGCAGGACGAATCTGCATTGCTGTCTGACATTCGAAAGGTGGACGTCAGCGGATCCGGTCCTTCACCCGGTTGCCCCATGACACGCGTCGGCAACTCGATCCCTTTGCGCAGGCTGAAGGGGCCATGGTCTTCAAGATACCGCCCGAAGCTGCACTGACGCACCCCCAAATCCGGCCTACGACATGACCCCTGCGGACCAGCGCCGTCGCCACGTGCCTTGAGGTTTTCGAATTGCTCGCGCTACCCTTCTTGTTCCCGGCGACGATGCTAAGCGCCACTGGCCGCCTCCTGTCCTGTTCCCGGGCTGGAACGTTCGGGTGGAACGGGCGAAAGAAAGCGGCGTGACCTGCATGACCTGCCCGTGCCTCTTGCCTGCCGTCCCGGAGGCTTCTAGCGTCACGGCATGGCTTCCAAGGATCATTCCGGCGACAACCGCAAGAACTGGGCCGAGGATCGGACAGACTGGGCCGAGGATCGGACCATCCTTGCGGTCGAACGCACCTTTTCCGGCTGGATCAGGACGGGGCTGGCAACCGCTGCCGTGGCCTTGGGCCTGCATGCCGTCTTTGGCCCGTTCCAGCCGACCTGGGTGCCAAAGGCCGTCGCGACGATCTTTCTTCTGGCGGCGCAGCTGATCTTCCTCGGGGCTTGGCTGGAAAACCGCAAATCGCGCAGCAGACTCTCGAGCCACCAGGCCCGACACCAGCCGGCAGGCCGGATCACGCTTCTGACGGTGCTGCTGTCGTTGGGGATCGCGGGGACCGGTCTCGTACTGTGGCTGCTCTGAACACGGGTCAGATGGCCTCGCGCAGCGCAGACAGGGCGGCCTGAACCTTGGGCGTACGGTGCAGATCCACATGGGTCACCAGCCACAGCGGCGAATCCCATTCGGGCAGCGACAGCGCCTCGACCAATCCTTCGGCCCGCACGGGGGAAACGGCACCGATGGCCAACCCTGCACGGATGACGACCTCGCGTGCGGCTTCGTCGTTGGCTGTCAGGATGATGTTGTCGGGCCCGATCCGTTCGCTCAGCCAGCGCATGTATGGCGCACCCCGCGCCTCGGGTCCGGGAAGGGCAAAGCGATGCCTGCGCGGATCATCGACCGGCCCGTGGCGCAGCAGATAATCGGCCGAGGCGTAAAGGGCATGGTGCGTGCGACCCATTGCCCGCACGACATAGTCCGGTTCGGTCGGCTGCGCGCCGGCCCGGATGGCCAGATGCGCCTCGCCCGTGTCCAGCCGGAACAGGCGCACGTCGGTCACGTAATTCAGCCGCAGCCCCGGATGATCCTGCATCAGGCGCGTCAGGCGCGGCATCACCAGATGTGCCAGTTCGCGCAAGGAGGTGACAATCAGTTCGCCCTCGATCAGGTCGCCCGCCCCCGCGATCTGGGCGGCCATCTGTGAAAACCGCTCGTCCGCCGCCCCGGCCGCGGCCAGCAGGGCCCGACCCGCCTCGGTCAGGGCATAGCCGCGGGGGTGGCGCTGGAACAGACGGGCATGCAGGGCACGTTCGAGCGTGTCGATGCGGCGGATGACCGTGGCATGGTGCACGCCCAGTGCCGCGGCAGCCCCGCTGACCGTTCCGGTGCGGGCAACGGCCAAGGCCACCCGTATGTCATCCCAACTGTCGATATGCATGTGCATCCCCGCACAAAGCCTGCGCGGTTATCGCCCTTCCGTTCGCGCATGCATAGACCTAAATCTGCCTCAACACCAAATGCAACACCGGAGCACGCCATGCACATCCTCCATCTTGACACCGCCATCACCGCCGACGCCTCGGTTTCGCGTCAGTTGACCACCGACATCGTGTCCCGCCTGCGCGATGCCAATCCCGATGCGACCGTGACCTATCGCGACCTGAACAACGGCGTGCTGGCCATCGACACCGACTGGTTCCACGCCGTCCGTGTCGGCACCGACGCCCCCACCGCTGGACAGCAGGCGCAGATCGACACATCCAACACCCTGCTGGACGAAGTTCGGGCCGCCGATACGCTGGTGATCGGCCTGCCGGTCTACAACTTCTCGCTGCCGGCGCAGTTGAAGAACTGGCTGGACCAGATCGCGCGCGCGGGCGTCACCTTCCGCTATACCGCAGAAGGCCCCGAGGGCCTGCTGAAGGGCAAGCGTGCCTTTGTGGCCTATACGGCAGCCGGTACGCCCTTCGGGTCGGACCTCGACCATGCCTCGGGCTATCTGCGGCACATGCTGGGCTTTCTGGGCATCACCGACGTGACCTTCGTGCCTGCAGACGGGCTGGCCATGGACCGCGAGGCCGGCATGGCGCGCGCCCAGAACGCACTGGAGAAGATCGCGGCCTAACACCGCGACGCAGAAACTGCTTCTCTGCCGACAGGATCCCGATTAAGTATGAGGTATTGCCATTCAGGACAGTGCCTTATGCGCCCCTTCTTTGTCATCATCGGACTCCTCTACGGGTTGGCAGCCTTTGCCGCACCAGCCGTCGCACAGACTTCATTCGGTGCAGAACGGCATCAGAAGCAGGCAGCCAATCGCGCAGAATGGATGCGAGCCACCGAGGCAGTCTTGCTGGTCCAACTGCGTCGGGCCAACTCCACCTTGGAAATGCACGGTCCCTCCCGTGCGATCCAGATGATGCTGACCGTTGCGATCGCTCGCGACGGGCGTGTCCTGGATATCGCCGTTATCGGAAGTTCGGGCTATCCTGAACTGGATCGATCGGTGGAACGGGCGATGTCACGTGTCACGCAGGTGCAGCCTTTCTCGCCCGACATGGCGAATGAGACCGTAATCCTTTCCTTGGGCATTGGCACCAAGCGCGGCTGAAGTCCGTGGGCGCGCGTTGACATCGCCCGTCTTGTCACGTAGAAGGCCCTGAATTCCCGGAAGCACCGTCTTCCGGTCCCCGTCCAATGCGGGGATCGCCCCCCGTCAGCGCGTTGCGCCCACGGGGGCAAAACCGTTTTGGACCCATAGGAGGCCCGGCCATGTTCGAGAACCTTTCCGACCGTTTGGGCGGCGTCTTTGACCGGCTGACCAAGCAGGGCGCCCTGTCCGAGGATGACGTGACCGCCGCCATGCGCGAAGTGCGCGTTGCCCTGCTGGAGGCCGATGTCTCGCTGCCGGTGGCGCGCAACTTCGTCAAGGCGGTGACTGCCAAGGCGACCGGCGCCGCGGTGACCAAGTCCGTGTCCCCCGGCCAGCAGGTCGTCAAGATCGTCCATGACGAGTTGATCAAGGTCCTGCAGGGCGAGGATGCCCCAGAGGCCCTGCGCATCGACAACCCGCCAGCACCGATCCTGATGGTCGGCCTCCAGGGCTCGGGCAAGACGACCACCACCGCAAAGCTCGCCCTGCGCCTGAAGGACCGTGAGAAGAAGCGCGTGTTGATGGCGTCGCTGGACACCAACCGTCCCGCCGCGATGGAGCAGCTGGCCATCCTGGGCCAGCAGATCGGCGTCGACACGCTGCCGATCGTCATGGGCCAAACTGCACCGCAGATCGCGCAACGCGCCAAGACGCAGGCCAGTCTCGGCGGTTATGACGTCGTGCTGCTGGACACGGCGGGCCGCCTGCATATCGACGAAACCCTGATGTCCGAGGTCCAGCAGGTCCGCGACATCGCGCAACCGCGCGAGACGATCCTGGTCGTTGACGGCCTGACGGGCCAGGACGCGGTGAACGTTGCGACCGAGTTCGACGGCAAGGTCGGCATTTCGGGTGTCGTGCTGACCCGGATGGACGGCGACGGCCGCGGCGGCGCGGCGCTGTCGATGCGGGCCATTACCGGCAAGCCGATCCGTTTCGTGGGCCTCGGCGAAAAGATGGACGCGCTCGAGACCTTTGACGCGCAGCGCGTCGCGGGCCGCATCCTGGGCATGGGCGACATTGTGGCCCTGGTCGAGAAAGCCCAGCAGGTGTTGGAGGTCGAACAGGCCGAGCGCATGATGAAGCGCTTCCAGAAGGGCCTGTTCAACATGAACGACCTGCGTGGCCAGCTGGAGCAGATGCAGAAGATGGGCGGCATGCAGTCCGTCATGGGCATGATGCCCGGCATGGCCAAGATGGCCAAGCAGGCCGAGGCCGCCGGGTATGACGACAAGGTCGTCCGCCACCAGATCGCGCTGATCAATTCGATGACCAAGAAGGAGCGGGCCAATCCCGACCTGCTGCAGGCCAGCCGAAAGAAACGCATCGCGGCGGGCGCGGGTCTGGACGTGTCCGAGCTGAACAAGCTGCTCAAGATGCAAAAGCAGATGGCCGATACGATGAAGAAGCTGGGCAAGATGGGCAAGGGCGGGCCGATGAAGCAGGCCATGCGCGCCATGACCGGCAAGGGCGGCGGCCTGCCCGACATGGAGAACTTGGACCCGGCCAAGATGGCCGAAGCACAGAAGCTGCTGCAGGACCCCAAGGGTCTGGGCGGGCAGCTGGGCCGCGCGGGCCTGCCGGGTGGCCTTGGCGGATTGTTCGGCAAGAAATGATCCGTTTTCCTGCGCCTGTCCGGACCTTGGATTTTCTGGCCGTTGCCTTGGGCGGCGGGATCGTCTGCGCCAGGATGTCCTCCGGGGTCCGTTGGCCCGTCGCAGGTGCCGCATGATCACGCTCTCCCCCACTCCGGTGCTGGAAACGGAACGCCTGACCCTGCGTGCTCCGCAAGGGGGCGACTGGCCGCATTGGCGCAGCTTTCATCATTCGGACCGTGCGGTTTTCGTCGGTGGTGGACCCGATCACAAGCCGGGACACAGTTGGCGCGCCTTTGGCCATGTCATCGGGCACTGGGCGATGCGCGGATTCGGCATGTTCGTGTTCACCTTGAAAGGGGATGACACGCCGCTTGGCATGTCGGGCCCCTGGTTCCCGGAAGGCTGGCCCGAGCGGGAACTGGGCTGGACCGTCTGGTCGGCGGCCGCCGAAGGCAGGGGGTTGGTTCACGAGGCCACGCAAGCCGCACGCGACCATGCCTTCACGACGCTCGGCTGGACAACCGCCGTCAGCTATATTGACCCCGACAACACCCGGTCGGTGGCGCTGGCCGAGCGCCTGGGGGCGCGGCGCGACCGGTTGGCCGCGCAGCCCGCCTGGGACAAGCCCTGTCTTGTCTTTCGCCATCCGAAGGAGGGCCGTGCATGAGCGAAGTCGCAACCCGTGCCGCCGACCTGCTGAAGGAACACCGCGCCAGCATCGACCGTCTGGACGCGATCCTGGTTTATACGCTGGCCGAACGCTTCAAGCACACCCAATCCGTTGGCCGTCTCAAGGCCCGGCATGACCTTCCGCCGTCCGATCCCTCGCGCGAGGCGCAGCAGATCGAACGGCTGGAACGCCTCGCGCGCGAGGCCGATCTCGATCCCGAGTTCGCGCGCAAATTCCTGAACTTCGTGATCGCCGAAGTGATCCGGCATCACGAGCAGTACCAGTCCTAGGGGACATCGCACCCCTGACCTGCCATTTCAAAGGAGAAAACCGAATGGCCATGAAGATCCGCCTCGCCCGTGGTGGCAGCAAGAAACGCCCCCACTACGCGATCGTCGCGTCCGACTCGCGCATGCCGCGCGATGGCCGCTTCATCGAGAAGCTGGGCACCTACAACCCGCTGCTGGCCAAGGACAGCGAAGACCGCGTGAAGATGGACATCGAGCGCGTGCAGTACTGGCTGGGCCAGGGCGCACAGCCGACCGACCGTATCGCCCGCTTCCTAGAGGCCGCCGGCGTCAAGGACAAGGCTGAGCGCGCCAACATGAAGAAGGCCGAGCCCGGCGCAAAAGCCAAGAAGCGTGCCGAAGAAAAGGCCGCCAAGGCTGCCGTCCCGGCCGACGCCGAATGATCTGCACTGGCGGGGGCGACCCCGCCAGTTTTCCTTTTGCAAAGGTGTGACATGACGGAAGACCGCATCTGCGTCGGCGCGATTGCCGGAGCCTTCGGGGTCCACGGAGAGGTGCGGCTGAAAAGCTTTTGCGCCGAACCCGCCGACATCATCACCTATGCCCCTCTTACCTCCGAGGACGGCCGCCGCATCTTTACCGTCAGCCTGACGCGTGCGGTGACGGGCGGCCTCGGTGCACGCCTGTCGGGCGTGGCCACGCGCGAGGATGCCGAGGCGCTGAAGGGCGTGACCCTCTGGGCGCCGCGCAGCGCGCTTCCCTCTCTGCCCGATGACGAATTCTATCACGCCGACCTGATCGGCCTTGATGTCGTGGACACCGGCGGCCAGCCGCTGGGCCGTGTCCGCGCGATCTATGACCATGGCGCGGGCGACATCCTCGAGATCGTGGGCGGCCGCGAGATCCTGATGCTGCCCTTCACGCGCGCCATCGTCCCGACCGTGGACCTGGCCGCGCGTCGGATCGTGGCCGACCCGCCCGGCGCGGACAACGGCGACGACGCATGACCACGGCGCCCAAGTCCCACGGCCGCCTGTCGATCAAGCCCAGCCTGCGGCCGCGCGTGCTGATGGACGAACCGCAGGTTCTGGGTGCCTGGACCGCGCGCATCATCACGCTGTTTCCCGAGGCCTTTCCCGGCATCCTCGGCCTGTCATTGACAGGCAAGGCGCTGGCGCAGGGTTTGTGGAACCTTGAAACGATCCCGCTGCGCGAGTTCGGCATGGGCAAGCACCGCAATGTGGACGACACGCCCGCGGGCGGCGGGGCCGGCATGGTGATCCGCGCCGATGTCATGGACGCTGCCCTGCGCCAGGCCGGCGGGGGTTCCGCCCTTCCCGTTGTCTACATGTCGCCCCGCGGCAGGCCGCTGACACAGGAGCGGGCCCGTGCCCTGGCGCAAGGCCCCGGCGTCACCCTGATCTGCGGCCGGTTCGAGGGGGTCGACCAGCGCGTTCTGGATGCCCATGATGTCGAGGAAATCAGCATTGGCGACTATGTCCTGACCGGAGGAGAGATCGCCGCTCAGGTCTTGATCGACGCGACGGTCCGGCTTATACCGCGCGTGCTGGG
>NZ_JBKGUN010000127.1:0-4739 GCF_046462195.1 Paracoccus sp. (in: a-proteobacteria)
TGCAGAACAAGCGGACGCAGCGGTCATCAACGTCACCTCCGGCCTGGCGTTCGTGCCGATGGCGGCGGCACCGACCTATTGCGCCACCAAGGCAGCAATGCACAGCTATACCCTGTCCCTGCGGCAAAGCCTGAAGGGTCGGATCGAAGTCATTGAAATCGCCCCGCCTGCCGTGCAAACGCAACTGACGCCCGGTCAGGAAACCCGGAGCGGCTATCAGCCGCTGGCAGAGTTCGCTGATGAGGTGATGGCGCTTCTTTCGCAACAGCCCACGCCTGCCGAGATCCTCGTGAAACAGGTGCAGCCTCTGCGTCATGCCGAAGCCGAGGGCCATTTTGAGGAAAAGCTGGCGCTGCTGAACATGCCCCACTGACGCGTCCACATCTTCGGCAAGTGCCGGCTCCGGCCCTGACGACAGCAAACCCGCCGCTTTTTCAGGACTATGAAGAAACGTCCGCAATTCATTGCCCCTTACTTTCAACAACTTCAGGAAGATCCTGCCGGCACCAAGCGAGTGTCGGACAGCCCCTTGATCTCCAAGGGCCGTCCCCTGTTGGGATGACCGATGATCAGCAAATCCGGCCACTCCGGATCGGCCGGCATGATCGCTTGCCATGCCAGTCTGGTTGCACGGGTCAGCCACCTGCCCTTTGCGCAAAACGGAGCGTGTCGGGAGCGAAAGTGATATGGTCCCTATGCCCCTTGGCCCTGCATGTTTGGAAATCGCCCTGAACCAGTCCCCTGCTGGGACAGGGCAATATTGTAGCCCGGCGCATCGCTGGCAGTGCGCGTTCCCTTGGATGCGCGCATGGACCGTTTGCCCGGCTTTGGTCCGATGCGGTTGGTCGGTGATCCGCACTGGCTGATGCTGCGCCTTCCTGACATGACTGAATCCGGGTTCGAACTGATCCTGCGCGACAAACCTTGGCGCAGTCCGCATGGCGGACGGATGCTGCAGGTTGGAGGCCTTTACGCCGCCGCTGCCGGGCAGTTGTCGCTGAAGGTGCAGGCAAGGGCGGGACTGAACCCCGATGCAGGGTTTCGCGCCTACCTGGATTGCGCTCCGGTGCTGCTGGCCTGTCTCTATGACGCATTCGGGATCGGGCTGGAGGCCCATCAGCGAAATACGCTTCTGGATCTGTCGGCAGACCTGCCGATCCGTTGTGATTACTGTGACGATCAAGGCGTCTATGTCGCCCGTGACCCGTTCGATGCCGCGATGCGGGATATTCCAACTGATTTACCTCCGGCCGAGGTCGAGGATGTGCTGACCCATACACTCCTTTTTGGCGTCATCCAGCGCATGTCACTCGATAATCTCCTGCCGTAGGCGCTGGTGCTGACGTTGCTGACGCAACCTGCAGGGTCTTGTTTCCACGCTTTCCGGCCCCGGTGCGGCGCTGGTCAAAGGCTGGCTCACCGGGCGGGTCCTGCAAAGGGCAACATGCTGTTGAGCGGCAGGGAGGATCTGTCGGTGTTCAGAGAACAGGCGTCTCAGGTGCGGGTTCCGAACCCCCTGCCCGCCGCTTGCACCGTTCCGGCGCGGAGGCTTGAAACGCGCAGCCTGCGACAGGCGGTCGAGGCTCTTGCCTTTGAAGGGATCCTGCACCCGGTCCGGGGCGGATGGACTATTGGCGGGCTGCCGATCCTGGCACCGCACCGGGTGCAGGCAACGCACCATGTACGCTTACTGGTCGATCCCGTCACGAAAGGCTGAAGGGCGCTGACCATATGTCAATCTCCAATGGTTTCGGCGCAAAGGCTGGCTGGGGCGAAATGCATCGGCTGGCGGATCAGGCGGCGCTCTTGCACATACCCCGTCCTGCCAAACGGAGACAACCGAGCTGCTGCCGGATCACAAGCCACAAGGGTGAGATGCACGGCCCGGTCATCGAAACCGACGCCATTTGCCGATGCGGCAGAAGGCGGACAGGTTTTTGCAGGATAGAGCACTCCTGATTTCCGCCAAGGGTTCAGGCACTTTTTTCCAAGCCGGTCTAACCTTGACATCGCGAGCCTGGCCAGTAAGGGGGCACAGGCCGTTCGACAACGGACGGCGGATTGTCCGACACTCCCCCGTTCAGGCCTGCGCGCAAGGGCTGCATGATCAGCGCCGGCCTTGACCGGACGGGGCGAGCCTTCTTGAAATTTTGCACCCCGATGGACCCCGCCATGAAAGCAACATACGGGAAGGCACACCCTTCCGGAGCCCCGGACGCATCAAGCCGTCCCAAACCTGTCAACACGCCTGCCCAGGTTCTGACGGCCAGCGTCATCGGTACGACGATCGAGTTCTTTGACTTCTACATCTATGCCACCGCCGCCGTTCTGATCTTTCCTTCGCTGTTCTTCCCGGGTTCGGATCCCACGACGGCGCTGCTGGCGTCCTTTGCCACCTTCTCGATCGCGTTCTTTGCACGACCCCTGGGGGCGATCGTCTTCGGCCATTACGGCGACCGTATCGGCCGCAAGGCGACGCTGGTGGCCGCGCTGCTGACGATGGGCGTGTCCACCGTGATCATCGGCCTGTTGCCGACCTATGCGCAGATCGGTGTCTGGGCGCCGCTGCTGCTGGCACTGTGCCGATTTGGCCAAGGCTTCGGCTTGGGCGGTGAATGGGGCGGTGCGGTCCTGCTGGCCACCGAAAACGCCCCCGAGGGCAAGCGCAGCTGGTACGGGATGTTCCCGCAGCTGGGGGCCCCGGCAGGCCTGCTGCTGTCCTCGAGCTTCTTCTGGGTGCTTCTGCATTTCATCACCCAGGAGGAACTGCTGGCCTGGGGCTGGCGTCTGCCGTTCCTGTCGTCGGTCCTGTTGGTCGGAATCGGCCTCTGGGTTCGCCTCTCGATCACGGAAACACCGGAGTTCGCCGAGGCGATCAAGAAGGACAAGCGTGTCACGGTTCCCTTGGCGGAACTGTTCCGCAATCACAAGCTGAGCGTGTTCCTGGGGACCTTTGCGGCGCTGGCGACCTTTGTCCTGTTCTACCTGGCGACGGCCTGGCTGTTGTCCTACAACGTCAAGGTCCTGCAGATCCCGTTCAAGGACGCGCTGCTGATCCAGATCTATGGTTCGGTCGTGTTCGGCCTGACCATTCCCTTTGCCGGAAAGATCGCGGACCGCACGGGGCGCTATGGCTTCCTCATCATCGTCACGATGCTGATCGGCGCCTTTGCCTTGTCTTTCGGGTCGCTGATGCAGGGCAGTGCCGACAATGAAGCCAGTATCTATCTGTTCGTCACCATCAGCCTGGTGCTGATGGGCCTGACCTACGGCGTCATCGGCGCGGCCTTGGCAGCCCCCTTTCCCGCGCAGGTCCGCTATACCGGCTCATCGGTCACCTTCAATTTTGCGGGGATCTTCGGAGCGTCGCTGGCCCCTTATGCGGCAACCTGGTTGCAGATGAACTATGGCATGGCGGAGGTCGGTTATTACCTGCTGGTTGCGGCAATGATCTCGCTGGTCTGCATCGTGGCGACAGGGCGCGACAAGATCTGAGGCCCTGAGTATGGCGACACCCTCACCTGCGCGGGTGAGGGTGTCGCAACGTTTGCGCGAGGGACCAGTGTTGACTGAAGATGCATTGTGAAAATACTTGAAACAGTCGGACAGCCGCTGCGACACTCCTGCCACATCGGTTCATCAAGTAAGGTGGCTGCAGTGGCCATTCCTGAAAGCGGTTCTGTCTGTCCGGCAGGGAACAGCAGTATCTGCTTCTGCCGCAATGGGCGCGCTGTCTAGGACGTTCTCCGCCGTTCGGCCAAGAAGTCGAGAAAGTTCTTCAGTTCCAGCTTGCGACGGCCGGCATCCGTGACCTCGCGCTCCAATCCCAATTGCCAGGCCAGGTCCTGTCGATCAGGGTCCTGGTCCAGTGCCTCCAGCTTTCGGGCATGGGCCTCGACTGCAGCTTCATCTACGGCCAAGCCCTGCTCCAGAAGATCGGAAGATTGGCGACGCAACGAGGCAGCGATTTCAGCCAGATTGATCTCGGGGTGGTACTGAACGCCCCAGAATACCCCGTTGCGGTGACGGATCTCGGCGGCTTCCACCCGTGTGTCCGCATTATGCGCCAAGAGAACCGCCCCTTTCGGCAATTCCGTCACGACGCTGGAATGCATCGCCGGGGCCGTCCAGACAGGGGGACGTCCTTTCAACATCGGATGATTGCGCCCTGCGTCGGTCGGCAGAACATGACGCGAGAACGCGGCCTCGAGGCCATGAGAACGTGGTGCTGAGCGACCGCCCGCCGCCACGGCCGCGATCTGCAGCCCGGCGCAGGACCCAAACGACGGCGTCCCGGCCTCGAACACTCGGTCCATGAACTGTATGGCCAAGCGGGTTTCCTCGCTTTCCTCATGCAGCTGGATAGGGGATCCGGGAAAAAAAATCCCGTCAAAGCGGCGCAATCCATCGGTTGTCAGATTGCTTTCCCCCTCCACACAAGAGGCATGCTCGACCGCCAAATCGCCCTTCAAGGAGCGCAGGGCGGTTTCATAGCTTTCATGCGACGCTGCGCCCGCGTAATGGCGGCGCGTGTCACACTGGTCGCGTGTCTCACTGGACACGATAAGCACGTGAAGGGGCAAAACGATCGGTCCATGGGTGTGATTGCGGAACACAACGCCAATGACGCGCAATTGTTCGCACACAAAATCGCTATCGATTGCAGAGGGGCAAGGGGGACCTGTGCAGAGGCAGCATGGAACGTGCCGATCCAGCGGCACCTGCTCGCAGGCATCTTG
>NZ_JBKGUN010000128.1:0-2596 GCF_046462195.1 Paracoccus sp. (in: a-proteobacteria)
GTTATGCGCGATCTGCCGCGCCAGACGCGCCGTGCCGAACAGCGACAGCTTCCATTGGCGCTGTTCATGGCCTGCCTGCCATTGCAACGGCCTGCCCGACAGGAAGGACAGGATGCCTGCACGGTCCCAATTCTCATCCAGAAGGCGGGCGTAATCATTGCAAGGCAGCAGCCGGTCGCCTTGGCTCCAGCGCCAGATTTCGGTACCGACCGAGGTGATGAACAGATCGGGGCGCGGCAGGGACCATTCGGCCAGCACGCGGCGGGCCTCGGTCAGTGAGCGACCGGTGGCCACCGCAAAGAGCAATCGGTCAGGGCGCTGTCCGTGCCAGTCCCCGAACCGCTGCGCCGCTGCGATGCAGCCGGTCAATGTGCCGTCGATATCGCAAGCCAGGATGCGCCGCACCCGGTCCCGAGGGGCCGGTGCAGGACGCCGCAAGTTGCGGCAGATCGCGATCGAATGGCCTGCCCACCTGTCCCAGTCGAATGCCGCCAGCGCCCGTACCCGAGCCGCCAGCGCGCCCTGTCTATCGCCCATCAGTCGCAGGCAGGCCGTGGCGATCTGGAGGGGTTTGGCCGGATCAACAAGAGCTCCATGCCCCAGCCGGTCCAGGATATCGGCAGGTCCGCCGTTGCATGTCGCCACAACAGGAACGCCCGCTTGCGCGGCCTCGACCAGAGTCAGTCCGAAAGGTTCGTGGAATGCGGGGTTGACGAAGACGCCCCCCTTGGCCGCACGTGCATAAAGCGAGCGCAGGTCTGCCGCATCGTGGCGTGACGGCAAAGCGACCTTTCCCCACAGGCCATGGCGGTCGATGCTGTCGATCAGGCCGCGCAGGACCTCGGCCTGTTCGGGAGGTCCGCCATCGATCCCGTCGCGCAGACCGGCTATGATCACCAGGTTGGCCCGCGCCTGCAGTTCGGGCGACGCGGCATAGGCTTCGATAAGACCCTTGAGGTTCTTCTTGCGCACGGGGCGGGCGACTGCCAGCACGATGGGCAGATCGGGCGCCCGCAAAAAGGGGGCCAAGAGGCGATCGGCCGCGCCTTCACCCACGTTCGGCAACAGCGTCACGCCCGGTACCACACAATGGGCGCGTCCTTCGGCTGCGGCCCCGTAGGGCAGCAACTGACGCTCGGCCTCGTCCCGGGAGGATACGATGATCGCACCTGCCGAGGTCACCGCCGCTCGCTCGGCACGGATGCGGGTCTGCAGTTCGGGCCGCAGGCAGGCCTCTGTTTCCTTTTGAAGAGCAAGCGAATGAGGGGTGTAGATCCAGGGGATCCCGAAGGCCAGTTCGGCCGCCTGCGCCAGGCGTGCGGCATCTGCGAAATGTGCGTGGATGACGTCGGGGCGACGGCTCATTCCGGCAAGAAGGGCGCAGAAGGATCTCTCCAGTGCAGGAAGTTCCGCCTCAAGCGCTTCCTTTGACAGATAGGAACGGTTGCCGGTGGAAAGACGCAGGATGCGGCAGCCGGGGCCTGCCGGTTCGACCGCCTGCGCATGCACCGGATCGAACCCCGCGCCTTCGAAGGCTCGCGTCACGATATCGACGGCGTCCACCTCGGCTTGTCTGGCTTGTGCCATGGCTGCGCCAAGGACATAAGCAATGTGGCCGCCCGTATCCTCTGTGATACCATAGCGGACAGGAGGCGCCTTGAGGCAACCCCCCAAGGCGAGATGAAGCAGATACATTGATTACGCCCTTTGGCAAAAGAAAGCGGGTCCCAGAACCGCGTGCCACGGGTGCAACCATCTTCTTCCGCTTCCGGTTCAACGCAAATGCGAAATGGCCGTGAAAAAGATCATCGGCCCAGCCTCTGGCACCGGAACCGCCCGTACCGCGTTGCATCGCCTGAAGGACGAAAGAGGACCGCCATGCAGCACCGTTATGTCTTTGTGGGAGGACTGCACCGCTCAGGCACCTCCCTTCTGGCACGGTTGATCGCGGCGCATCCTCAGGTCGCGTCGATCAATGATGCTCCGGTTCCGGAGAACGAGGGATGTTATCTGCAGGGTGCCATTCCCCATACCGCGCTGCACGGTCGACCCATGCATTTCGCGACCGATCCCGACCAGCATCTGATCGAGGGGCACCCGCTGGACACCTTGGCGACCCGTCAGCGACTGGAGGCGGACTGGGCGCCATGGTTCGACCCGTCGCGCCCGTGGCGCGTCGAAAAGTCACCCGTCAACCTGACCCGCACCCGACTTTACCAGCAGCTTTTCCCCCTGTCACAGTCAATCCTGATCCTGCGCCATCCTGAAGCGGTGGCTGCTGCCGTCGGCAAATGGGTGGACGCGCCCGCAGGGGTGCTGATCGACCACTGGATCGCAGCGCATCATCGGCTGGCGCAGGATATCCGCCATCTGCACGCGGTGATGATCCTGCGCTATGAGGATCTCGTTGCCGATCCGGCCGGTGTCATGGCGAGAGTTTTCGGCTTTCTGTCGCTGCCGGCCATCACTGCTCCCGAGGCGTTGCGAAACGGAAACGACGACTATCTGCACGAAGCCCCGATGACACTGCGGCAGTCGCGGGAAGTCGAGAGGTGGGGATATGACCACGGCCTGTCAGTGAGGCCCCATGTTTCCT
>NZ_JBKGUN010000129.1:0-4738 GCF_046462195.1 Paracoccus sp. (in: a-proteobacteria)
CGACAAGGGCGAAACCCAGCAGGAGCAAAAAATGAAAAGACGCACCCTTCTCATCGCCGCCGCGGCAGTCAGCTTCAGCGTGGCCATGCCCGCGTTGTCTGCGGAAACAGGCACACTTGCTCAGGTCAAGGAAACCGGCAAGCTGCGCATTGGCGTCACTTCAGCCGAGCCTTGGTTCTACAAGGACCCGATGTCTGAAGAGTGGACCGGCGTTGGCGTCTCCATGGGTGAACGTATGGCCAAGGACCTAGGTGTCGAAATGGTGCCGGTCGAGACGTCCTGGGCCAACGCCGTCGCAGGTCTCCAGGCCAACCAGTTCGACCTCATGTTCGTCCTCGACCCCACAGAAGAGCGCAGGCAGGCCATCGACTTCCCTGAGAACCCGCTCTTCTACTACGCGATGGGGGCACTGGTCGCGGAAGATAGCGCGGTTACCACATGGGAAGAGCTTGATAAGCCGGGAATGCGCATCGGGGTAACAATGGGAACCTCGCTCGATCGGAATATCACCGAGATGATGACAGAAGCACAGATCAATCGCTTCTCGTCCAATGATGAGGCTGTTGCCGCCTTTGCGTCAGGCCGGGTCGAGACCGTTGTGCAATTTCACCCCGCTCTCATCGTTCAGTATTCGCGACTGAAGATGGGCAAGGTCCTGCTACCGACGCCTGTTGAGCCCGTGGAAACCTCTGTGGGCCTTCGCAAGGAAGAAAGCAGCGACTTCAAGGATTGGGTGAACACGACCCTCGGGACGCTCTACGAGAGCGGCGTGCCCAACGAGTTGTTCGAAACCTACCTGTCCAGCAAAAACATCAGTTCCGAAGGCGTTCCGGGCCTTGTGAAAGAGTCGTGGTAAGCACTGCCTTGAGACCCGCGGGCTTGCTTCAAGCCTCGGGTCTTTACTCTTCCTGATTACTGCAGCGAAAGTCGCCGAATGGAATATTCCTGGGACTTTGGCCCGGTATTCGAGCGTTTTGACATGCTCGCACTGGGCCTCCTCAACACCGTGAAGATTGCGGCCGTGTCCATCGTCCTGGGCGTCTTGGTGGGCATGATCCTCGCAGTGATGCGCTTGTCATCCAGAAAAGCGCTGAGATGGCCTGCTGCGATATTTATAGAATTCTACCGCAACACGCCCCCGATCGTTCACTTCTTCTGGTTCTTCTATGCCTTGCCGGTCATGCTGTCCGTAAGCCTGAGCCCTTACGTTGCGGCTGTCCTCGCTCTCTCCACGCAATCGGGCGCGTTCTACGCCGAAGTGTTCCGGGGCGGGATTGTTTCGATCGAACGCGGCCAGTGGGAGGGGGCCAAAGCCCTTGGCATGAGCCACCAGGCCCAGATGCGCCGCATCATCGTGCCACAGGCAGTGTCGCGCATGGTGCCCCCATTCATCGAACGCAGCTTCGAGCTTTTGAAGACAACGGCGCTCGCCTCCACGCTGGCCTACGCTGACCTGCTCTACCAGGCGATGATGGTGAACTCGGAAACGTTCCGACCGCTTGAGGTCTACACGACGATCGCCGCCATGTACCTCGTGCTTCTCATCACAGCCAGTCAGCTTGCCCGCCTCGCTGAAAACCGGCTCACAGCCTATCAATGAGGTCCGGACGATGAACTACATTCCCGACTTCAGTGTCGTGACGGACAACTGGATCGTCCTGACGCGCGGCCTTTGGGTGACGATCCAGATCTGGATCCCGTCCATCGTTCTCGGGCTGCTTGGTGGATTTGTCATAGCGCAGGCGCGCCTTTCCAGGCGTAAGTGGCTTTCCGGGGTAAGCCTCGTGTATGTGGAGCTGTTCCGTGACACGCCGGTCCTGATCCAGCTGATCTGGTTCTTCTATGCTTTTCCGATCCTGATCGGTGTTCAGCTCACTCCTTTTTCCGCTGCTCTTCTGGGCTTGACGCTCAACACCACCGCCTATGCGTCAGAGATCTTTCGCGGCGGCATCAGGTCCATCCATCGGGGCCAGATGGAAGGAGCCAAAGCGATCGGCATGACGGAAGGGCAGGCCATGCGGCGGGTCATCCTGCCTCAGGTGATCAAGCGGATGCTGCCCGCCTTCACCAATCGCGTGATCGAGGTTGCAAAGATGTCCTCGCTCGCTTCGGTGATCTCGGTACACGAGCTGATGTACCAAGGCAGGTTGCTGTCCTCGACCTATTACCGCCCGTTCGAGATCCTGACGGCAGTGGCCTTCATCTACTTCGTCCTGATCTATCCCGGCACCTTCCTCGCAGGCCGCCTCGAAAAACACTTGGCGCGGTCGAACTGACGCCCGAAAGGATTCACTATGACAAGCAAGCCCATTCTGGAGATCAAAGGGCTCCACAAGCGGTTTGGTGATCATCACGTTCTCAGGGGGATCGACTTCCAGGTTGAGCCGGGCGAGCGTGTGGCCATTATCGGTGGCTCCGGCTCTGGAAAGTCGACCTTTCTGCGTTGCATGAACTTCATGGAGACGCTCAGTGAGGGGCAGATCTGGCTCGACGGTGAGCGCATCGGGACCGAGAGCAAAGGCCGCGTCACCTATCCGGAGAAACAGCTCTGCATAGTCCGTGAGCGGCTCGGCATGGTGTTTCAGCAGTTCAACCTTTTCCCTCACATGACAGTTCTTCAGAATGTCATGGAGGGGCTCGTCACGGTGAAGGGCCTTTCGAAGCAGCAGGCTCGGGAGATTGCGGTTCGGGAACTGTCCAAGGTTGGTCTTGCGGAAAAGCATGACGCGTGGCCGGGGCGCCTGTCTGGTGGGCAGCAGCAGCGTGTGGCCATTGCGCGGGCGCTTTCCATGGAGCCGGAGATCCTGCTCTTTGACGAGCCAACGTCCTCTCTGGATCCAGAGCTTGTCGGCGAAGTGCTGCGGGTTATCAACAAGCTGGCAGACGAAGGTCGGACCATGCTTCTTGTCACGCACGAGTTGGGCTTTGCCTACCACTTCGCGACGAAGGTGATCTTCCTTGCCGAAGGCGTTTTCCATGAAGTCGGCACGCCCGATCAGGTTCTCAAAAACCCCCAGAAGGCGCGGACACAGGAATTCCTGCGGCGCTTCGGCGAATTCGCCTTCTGACCAAACTTACAGAACAAGGTAATACCATGACCCCTCTCAGCAGTTCTTCATCGCAAAGCTACGTGAAGGACCCCAGGAACGACGACGTGGAAGTCTACGTCAACGGTGAATTCTTCAAGCGTGACGAGGCAAAGGTCTCCATTTTTGACGCTGGTTTTGTTCTCGGTGACGGCGTTTGGGAAGGCATTCGCCTGATCAAGGGAAAGCTCCTTGCGATCGATGAGCATATCGATCGTCTCTTTGAAGGTGCGAACGCGATCCAGCTCGATATCGGTTACAGCAAGGCAGAGCTGGTCGAGGAAATCTGGAAGTGCCTCCGTCACAACGACATGCAAGACGGTGTCCATATCCGGATGATGATCTCACGGGGTCGCAAGTCGACACCCAATCAGGATCCCCGTTTCATTGTCGGCGGCGCGACCATCGTTATCGTTGCGGAATGGAAGCAGCCGAACCCGGCCTTGAAGGAAACGGGCATGAAGCTGATGACGTCCACCATACGATGCTCGACGCCTGACGTGTTCGACCTTCGCTTGAACTCCCATTCGCGCCTCAATTTCATCCAGGCCCTGCTTCAGGCGATCAACATGGGCGCCGACGAAGCCCTGATGCTAGATAACCGCGGCTTCGTTGCCTCGTGCAACTCCACGAACTTTTTCATCTTCCGAGGCGACGAGCTATGGACCTCGGACGGCCTGACCTGCTTCAATGGCATTACGCGCAAGAAGGTGATCAAGCTGTGGCGGGATGCTGGAATGACGGTTCATGAAAAGCCTTTCAGTCTGGCAGAGGTTTACAATGCTGATGAAGCATTCGTGACCGGAACTCTCGGAGGTATCACTCCGGTGGCTTCGATTGACGGTCGCGCGATTGGGGGCGGAAAGCCCGGCACAAGGACGGCCCGCATGAACGAGATCTACCAAGCCTATATCGCCGGCTGAACAAGTGATCTCACGCTTGCGTGCCTCCCGCAGGCGTCACCTGCTGCGCCGCCTCCGGTCTCCGCTACGCTTGCGGAGACTGATCCGGCGCAGCGAGATCGCCTACACCATTCTCGCTGCCCTCATCGGCATCGTGGCTGGTGCGGCTGTTGTCGCCATGCAGGAGGTGATCCACCTGCTGGGCCTGTGGATCTTTGCCGTCGATGACGTCAGTGGAGCTGGGGCTATCAATCCCTGGCGAGCAATGGCTGGCCCTGTGGCTGGCGGTGTGCTCGTCGGCTTGTCCTATCTGGTCGGCCGCCGATGGTTTCGCCGGGTGGCCGATCCCATCGAGGCGAATGCAGTCGGCGGCGGCAGGATCCCAGTGTCGGGAAGCGTCTATATCTCGCTTCAGACGATCGTCTCCAGCGGTTTTGGTGCCTCCGTTGGCATGGAGGCTGCCTATACGCAGGCATCCTCTGCGGTCGCCTCATGGCTTGGGCAACTTTTCCGGCTGCGTCGAGAAGACTTGCGGAAGCTCGTGGCAGCGGGCGCGGGCGGTGCGATTGCCGCCGCATTCGATGCGCCCCTCACCGGAGCCTTTTATGCCTTTGAGCTTGTATTGGCCGCTTACTCTGTTGCGGCTTTGCTCCCGGTACTGGCGGCCTCTATCGCTGCCACAGCGACGGCCCGATTGCTTTCAGACCCCCACGGTCTCAATCTGTTCTTTGCCGGCAACATCACCTTCGA
>NZ_JBKGUN010000130.1:0-5753 GCF_046462195.1 Paracoccus sp. (in: a-proteobacteria)
GCGGCGAGGCCTTCAGCCTCGCCGCCCCTTCTTTTGTCTGGGGTGTGGATCAGGCCAGCATGCCGACCGGATTTTCCAGATGGCTGACGATGGCTTCCAGCAGCTGGGCCCCCAGCGCACCATCGATGACGCGGTGATCGACCGACAGCGTCATTGACATGACGTTGCGCACGACGACCTCACCTTTCTCGACGACAGGCGCCTGGATACCCGCACCGACGGCCAGAATCGCGCCATGGGGCGGGTTGATGACGGCATCGAAGTTCTCGATCCCGAACATGCCCAGGTTGCTGATGGCAAAGCTTCCGCCCTGGTATTCATGCGGGGCCAGCTTCTTGGACTTGGCCCGACCCGCCAGGTCCTTCATCTGGGCCGACAGCGCCGACAGCGTCTTCTGATGGGCATCGCGCAGGACGGGTGTGAAGAGCCCCCCCTCGACCGCGACGGCGACGGCGACATCCGAGGGCTTCAGCTTGAGGATACGGTCGCCGGCCCAGACGGCATTCGCGTCCGGCACCTGCTGCAATGCCAGGGCGCACGCCTTGATGACGAAGTCGTTGACCGACAGCTTGATGCCGCGGCTTTCCAGCTGCTTGTTCAGCGTTCCCCGGAACTCCATCAGCGCGTCCAGCTTGGCGGAACGGCGCAGATAGAAATGCGGGATCGTCTGCTTGGCCTCGCTGAGGCGCGCGGCGATGGTGCGGCGCATCCCGTCCAGCTGCACTTCGTCGGTTTCGCGATCGGCGAACATCTTGAGGACCGCCTCGGTCGACAGGCCCTTGGCAGGCTGCGGGGCCGAAGGCTCCTTGGCGGCGACGGCATGGGACAGGGGGGCCTTGTCGCCCGCATCGGCCTTGGCAGGGGCCGCGCCCGGCTGGGCGTTCTCCACATCTGCCTTGACGATCCGGCCGCGCGGTCCCGATCCCTTCAGTTGTGACAGGTCCAGCCCCTTGTCGGCCGCGATGCGGCGGGCCAGGGGCGAGGCAAAGACGCGTCCGCCCTTGTCCGCCTTGTCAGCCGTGCCGCCAGAGGAGGCTACGCCCTTGCTGCCGTCATCGCCCGCGACCGGCGCGCCGATCGGACCGCCATAGCCCTTTTCGGCTGGACCCGGTTCCTTGTGGGACTGCGCGCCACCGCCCGCCTGTTCCGCCTTGGGTGCGGGCGCGGCCTCGGCGGCCGAGGCATCCTCGCCTTCTTCCAGCAGAACGGCGATGGGAGTGTTGACCTTGACCCCCGCGCTGCCTTCGCTGATCAGGATCTTGCCGATCCGGCCTTCGTCCACGGCCTCGAACTCCATCGTGGCCTTGTCGGTCTCGATCTCGGCGATCACATCGCCGGACTTGACCTCGTCGCCTTCTTTCACCAGCCATTTGGCCAGCGTGCCTTCCTCCATCGTGGGGGACAGCGCGGGCATCAGGATTTCCGTGGGCATCGCACTGCCTCCCTTACTTGTAGGTGACTTTCTTCACGGCTTCGACGACCTCGGCGGGCGTGATCAGCGCGTGCTTTTCCAGATTGGCGGCATAAGGCATGGGAACGTCCTTGCCGGTGCAGTTGATCACCGGCGCATCCAGATAGTCGAACGCGTTCTCCATCACATAGGCCGAGATGTGGTTGCCGATGGACCCCACGGGGAAGCCTTCCTCGACCGTCACCAGACGGTTGGTCTTTTTCACCGACTCGATGATCGAGTTGTAGTCCAGAGGGCGCAGGGTGCGCAGGTCGATCACCTCGGCCTCGATCCCGTCCTTGGACAGCATGTCCGCAGCTTCCAGCGCATGGGCCATGCCGATGCCGAAGCTGACAATGGTCACGTCGCTACCTTGGCGGGCGATGCGGGCCTTGCCGAAGGGGATGGTGAAATCCTCGAGGTCCGGGACCTCGAAGCTGCGGCCATACAGGATCTCGTTTTCAAGGAAGATGACCGGGTTCGGGTCGCGGATGGCCTGCTTCATCAGACCTTTCGCGTCAGCCGCGCTGTAGGGCATCACGACCTTGAGACCGGGGATCGCCGCGAACCAAGCGGCATAATCCTGGCTGTGCTGCGCGCCCACGCGGGCGGCGGCGCCGTTCGGGCCCCGGAACACGATCGGGCAGCCCATCTGGCCGCCGGACATGTACAGGGTCTTGGCCGCCGAGTTGATGATGTGGTCCATCGCCTGCATGGCGAAGTTGAAGGTCATGAACTCCACGATCGGGCGCAGACCCGCCAGCGCCGCACCGGTGCCGATGCCGGCAAAGCCGATCTCGGAAATGGGGGTGTCCACGACGCGGCGGGGGCCGAACTTGTCCAGCAGGCCTTGGCTGATCTTGTAGGCGCCCTGGTATTCGCCAACCTCTTCACCCATCAGGAACACGGTTTCGTCGCGCTCCATCTCCTCGGCCATGGCCTCGCGCAGGGCTTCCCGCACGGTCATGGTCTTCATCTTGGTGCCCTCGGGATAGTCGGGGCTGCGGTCGGGCTCAGGGGTCTTGACCTCTTCGACGGCGGACTTGCCGGGCTGACCCTGGTCGTCCGGACCTTCCTTGGTCGAAGGCGCCTGCACCTGGGCGGGCTTGCTTTCGGTCGTCGCGTCATCGACCGACTCGCCTTCCTCGATCAGCACCGCGATGGGCGTGTTCACCGCGACGCCCTGGGTGCCTTCGGCGATCAGGATCCTGCCCATGACGCCTTCATCGACCGCTTCGAACTCCATCGTGGCCTTGTCGGTCTCGATCTCGGCGATGATGTCGCCGGACTTGACGGCGTCGCCTTCCTTCTTCAGCCATTTGGCCAGCGTGCCTTCCTCCATGGTCGGAGACAGGGCGGGCATCAGGATTTCGGTTGCCATGTTGATCTAACCCCCCTTCAGGCGTTCTCTTCCGCGCTGCCCTGGGGCAGTTCTGCGGCGTAAATGTCGGTCCACAGCTCGTCCAGCGCGGGCTCGGGGCTTTCCTTGGCGAATTCGGCGGAATCGTTGACGATGTCCTTGATTTCCTTGTCCAAGGCCTTCAGCTCCTCCTCGGACACGTGGCTGCCCTGCAGCAGCAGTTCACGCACGTTCTCGATCGGGTCGCGTTCGTCGCGCATCTTTTGGACCTCTTCGCGGGTCCGGTACTTGGCCGGGTCCGACATCGAGTGGCCGCGATAGCGATAGGTCATGACTTCAAGGATATAAGGACCCTTGCCTGCGCGGCAGTGGGCCACGGCCTTTTCGCCGGCGGCCTTGACGGCCAGCACATCCATGCCGTCCACCTGTTCGCCCGGAATGCCGAAGGCCTCGCCGCGACCGAAGAAGGTGGTGGACTTGGTCGAGCGCCGGACCGACGTTCCCATGGCATACTGGTTGTTCTCGATCACGAAGATGACCGGCAGGTCCCACAGTTCGGCCATGTTGTAGGTTTCATACACCTGGCCCTGGTTGGATGCCCCGTCGCCGAAATAGGTGAAGGTGACGTTGTCATTGCCCAGATACTTGTCGGCAAAGGCCAGGCCGGCGCCCAGAGGCACCTGCGCCGCCACGATGCCGTGACCGCCATAGAAATGCTTTTCGCGGCTGAACATGTGCATGCTGCCGCCCTTGCCCTTGGAATAGCCGCCTTCGCGGCCGGTCAATTCGGCCATGACGCCGCGGGCTTCCATGCCGCAAGCCAGCATGTGGCCGTGGTCGCGATAGCTGGTGATGCGCTTGTCGCCTTCCTTGGCGCAGGCCTCGAGGCCCACGACAACCGCTTCCTGGCCGATGTAAAGGTGGCAGAAACCGCCGATCAGGCCCATGCCGTAAAGCTGGCCCGCCTTTTCCTCGAAGCGTCGGATCAGCAGCATGTCACGGTAATATTTCAGCAGCTCGTCCTTCGAGACATTCGAAGGGACCTCTGCCTGAAGGCTGGGTTTCCTTGCCATGCGGCACATCCTCCTGGAAGCGTGGTCGGAATAGTTCAGCGTTAAACTAATCCGTAGCGCATCGGTTCAGGCCGTGCAATGCCGTCAGGACCGCTTGAGTTAGCGCAGGATGATCTCGTCCGGGCGCAGCAGGCCCAGCATTTCACGGGCCTGTTCATCCAGCAGGTCGAGGTCCAGATAATCGTCCGACAGGCGGCGCGTCAGGTTCTGCATCTGCGCAACCTCGTTCCGGAGCGCATCCCGTTGCGCCTCCAGTTCGGCCGTTTCGGCCTCTATCTGGATGCGGCGCAGGATACCTGATGGGCCCTGAACCGCCGCAAAGGCGAAATACAGCCCCAGCGCGCAGGTCAGGACAAAGAAGACGGTGGCGCCGATCGAGAGGCGTTGAGGCATGGGGAAGATCCTTTTGGCACCGATCATCATGCCACAGCGCAACCGGCGGGGGAATATGCCGGTCAGGCCCGTTCGCGGAAGATGGCTTCAATCTGCCGGGCCGAATCCTGCAGGCCCCATGGCGGGTTCAGCACCCACATTCCAGATCCGATCATCGAGTGGCCCGAACGGGCGGGGGGAAAGGCCACCTCGGACAGAAGGGCATCGGGAAATTCCGTCACCAAGGTAGCCGTCATGGCCAGATGCCGGCGATCGGTCAGGATCGGATACCACAGCATGATGACTCCCACGTTCCATTTGCGTGCGAGCAGCGCGATCTGCCTGGGGATGGCAGCATAGTCGGTCTTGACCTCGTAGCTGGGGTCGATCAGCAGCAGGCCCCGTCGCGGCGTGGGCGGACAGACCGCCTGCGCCATCTGGAACCCGTCGCGTGCGTGCAGCGTCGCAAAACCGGCCACCTGCCGAAGGGCCTGATGTTCGGCCGGGTGCAGTTCCGCCAGATGGGCGCGATCCTCGGGCCGCAGGAACTGGGCGGCAATGAGAGGCGAGCCGGGATATACCTGCGGTCCGCGACTGGCACGGATCCGCGCCAATGCCTGCATCAGGGGGTGGTCCGAGGAAAGCCAGCGCTGCGCCTCGGCGCGCATGATGCCCTGCGTGGCCTCTCCTGTCTTGACCGCCTCCGGGGCGCTCAGGTCGTAAAGACCACGCCCGGCATGCGTGTCGAGATAGGTGAGCGGCTTGTCCTTGCGGGTCAGATAATCCAGTGCCGATGCCAGCAGCGCGTGCTTGTGCAGATCGGCCAGATTTCCCGCGTGATAGGCATGTTGGTAACTGAGCATGGGCCTGCCATAGCCTGCCAGGATGCGGGGGAAAAGCCGTCAATCCGCTCGCTGTACCTCGGACCGGCTTTTCAGCACCTCGTCGCCATCCTCCTGCCGGATCAGATAGGCCGGTTCCTTCTTGCTGGCCGTCCGCTTGATCTTGCTGCCCTTGATCGTGCGCTCCACGTCATCGGTAAAGATCTCCGCGATCTTTCCGGTCGCTGTGCTGCCCGACCAATTCCACTGAACCTTTGTGCCTTTACGCAAAACCATGTGCCCTCCGACGCTGTGTCGAAGGGAATGCCCTGAGGCGGTCATGGTTCCGGCAATGTCGGCGGGGGAAGGAAAGCGCGGCGGCACCCAGGGAGGAGGAGGGGGTGCCGCCGCTGAACGCTGGCCCAGGGAGGAGGAGGGGCCGCGCATGGGGTGCGGTGTCAGCCAGGGAGGAGGAGGGCTTTCACCGCGAACGCCGGATCCGGGAGGGAGGAGGAGAGAACCCGGCGCATCGATTTGCCGCAGATGGGGCGGCTATGGGGAGCGCGGCGGCACCCAGGGAGGAGGAGGGGCCGCGCATAGGGTGCGGTGTCAACCAGGGAGGAGGAGGGCTTTCACCGCGAACGCCGGATCCGGGAGGGAGGAGGAGAGGACCCGGC
>NZ_JBKGUN010000131.1:0-5765 GCF_046462195.1 Paracoccus sp. (in: a-proteobacteria)
ATTCGACATCACGCCCGACCTGTGGTTCTTTGGCTGCCATTTCCCAGGCAATCCGATCATGCCGGGGTGCCTGGGTTTGGACGGCCTGTGGCAGTTGACCGGCTTCAACCTGGGTTGGCGCGGCTGGCAGGGGCGCGGCTATGCGCTCGGCGTGGGCGAGGTCAAGCTGACCGGCATGGTCCGTCCCGACCGCAAGATGCTGCGCTATACCGTTGATTTCACGAAGGCCGTGCAGACCCGCCGCCTGACCATGGGCGTCGCCGACGGCCGCGTCGAGGCGGACGGCGAGCTGATCTATCAGGTCAAGGACATGAAGGTGGCCCTTTCGGCCAGCTGACACCATTCACTTCGAAGGAGGCCCCCATGCGTCGCGTCGTCATCACAGGGCTCGGGATCGTATCGCCCATCGGCAACAACGCCGAAGAGGTCACCGAAAGCCTGCACACCGGCAAGTCCGGCATCGTCTTTGCGCCTGAATATGCCGAACACGGCTTTCGCAGCCAGGTCCACGGCATGCCGCAGATCGTGCTGGAGGACCATATCGACAAGCGCAACCTGCGCTTCATGGGTCCCGGCGCGGCCTATAACTTCATCGCCATGGAACAGGCGATCAAGGACAGCGGACTGGAAGAAGGCGACGTCTCGAACCCGCGCACCGGCCTGATCATGGGTTCGGGCGGACCGTCGACGTCGAACTTCTTCGAGGCGCACCAGACTGTCATCCAGAAGGGCAGCCCCAAGCGCATGGGACCCTTCATGGTCACGCGCTGCATGTCGTCCACCAACTCGGCCTGTCTGGCGACCCCGTTCAAGATCAAGGGCGTCAACTATTCGATCACCTCAGCCTGCTCGACCAGCGCCCATTGCATCGGCAACGGCGTCGAGCAGATCCAGATGGGCAAGCAGGACATCGTCTTTGCCGGCGGGGGCGAGGAACTGGACTGGACACTCTCCTGCCTCTTTGACGCGATGGGCGCCATGTCGTCGAAATACAACGACACCCCCGAAAGCGCCTCGCGCCCTTATGATGCGACCCGCGACGGGTTTGTCATCGCGGGCGGCGGCGGCGTCGTCGTGCTGGAAGAACTGTCCCACGCATTGGCGCGCGGCGCCAGGATCTATGCCGAGGTGACCGGTTACGCGGCCACGTCGGACGGTTATGACATGGTCGCACCTTCGGGCGAAGGCGGCGAACGGTCCATGCGGGTGGCATTAGAAACCCTGCCCGAAGGACGCAAGGTCAGCTATGTGAACGCCCATGGCACTTCGACCCCCGTGGGCGATCTGGGCGAGATCAAGGCCCTGCGCCGCGTCTTTGGCGAAGGCAACACGCCTCCTGTCAGTTCAACCAAGTCGCTGACGGGCCATTCGCTTGGGGCGACGGGCGTGCACGAGGCAATCTACAGCCTGTTGATGTTGCAAAATGACTTCATTGCGGCTTCGGCGAATATCGGGACACTGGACCCCGAAATTCAACCGGGTGAGATTGCCACTAGCCGTGTGGACAATGCAGGGTTGGATTCGGTCCTGTCGAACAGCTTCGGTTTTGGCGGCACCAACGCAACGCTGATCATGTCCAGATATCTGGAATGACATAAGAACCGAGGGACAGCATGGGTGATCTTCTGAGGGGCAAGCGCGGGCTTGTGATGGGGGTCGCCAATGACCGTTCCATTGCCTGGGGCATTGCAAGGGCCTTGGCGGCCGAGGGCGCCGAACTGGCGTTCAGCTATCAGGGCGAAGCCTTTGGCAAACGGGTCGAGCCGCTGGCGGCCTCGGTCGGCTCGGACCTGCTGGTCGATGTGGACGTGACGGACGACGCGTCGCTGGATGCGGCCTTTGGCACGATTGCCGACCGGTGGGGCAAGCTGGATTTTGTCGTCCATGCCATCGCGTTTTCCAACAAGGACGAGTTGACCGGCCGGTTCATGAACACCAGCCGCGCCAACTTCAAGCGCAGCCTCGAGATCAGCTGTTATTCGCTGATCGAGGTGGCGCGGCGTGCCCATTCGCTGATGACCGAGGGGGGGTCGATCATTACCCTGACCTATGGCGGATCGAACCGGGTGACGCCCTTCTACAACGTGATGGGCGTGGCCAAGGCGGCTCTTGAATCCAGCGTGCGCTACCTTGCCAATGACCTGGGCCCCGACAACATCCGCGTGAACGCCATCAGCCCCGGCCCAATGAAGACGCTGGCCGGTGCAGCCATCGGCGGGGCGCGCAGGACATTCCGCCATACCGAAGCGAACGCGCCCCTTCGTGCGAATGCCACGCTGGAGGCGATCGGCGGCACGGCGGTCTGGCTGATGTCGGACTGGGGCGCCTGCACCACGGGCGAGATTGTCACCGTCGATGGCGGCTATCACGTGCTGGGCATGCCGCAGAGCGAAAATCTGTAAGGCCCGAAACACCGCTCTTCGATCGAACAGGGAGAAAAGACCGTGGACGTCTTCCAGGCCAGCGACGGGACAAGACTGGCGTATCGCGACGAGGGTCAGGGCTTGCCCGTGCTGTGTTTGGCAGGATTGACCCGGACCATGGCCGATTTCGATTACGTTGCGCCGCATCTGTCCGATGTGCGCCTGATCCGCATGGATTACCGCGGCCGTGGCCAATCTGAATGGACCGGCAAGGACAGCTATGTTCTTCCGCGCGAGGCGCGTGACGCGGTGGAGTTGCTGGATCATCTTGGGGTGGAACGCGCGGCGCTGCTTGGCACCTCGCGTGGGGGATTGAACGGCCTGTTCATGGCGGCCACCGCGCATGACCGGCTGCTGGGCCTGTGTCTGAATGACGTGGGTCCGCAGATCGAACGGCAGGGGCTGCAGCGAATCGTCGCCTATGTCGGGCGCAACCCTTCGGACAGGACGCATGAAGATCTGGCGGCACGCCTTCCGGCCGTGATGCCGGGATTTTCCGATGTGCCGGAGGGGCGCTGGCTGGAGGATGTGCGGCGGCACTATCTCCAGACGGAGGACGGGCTGCGGATCAACTACGACCCTGCCCTGCGCGATGCCTTTCTGGCAGCGTTCGACGGGGAACCGGTCGATCTGTGGCCCTTGTGGGACGCGACGGGGGATCTGCCTGTGGCGCTGATCCGGGGGGCCAATTCGGACCTGCTGTCAGCCACAACCATGGCCGAGATGCAGCGCCGACGCCCGGACCTGATACTGGCCGAAGTCCCCGGCCGTGCCCATATTCCCTGGCTGGACGAGGCGCCTTCGCTGGCGTTGCTGAGGCGGTGGCTGGCGGCCTGCAGCGCCCAGGCAGCCTAGCCGCCCAGTGTCCGCAGGCCCAGAAACAGCACGGCCGACAGTGCCGCCGCGGCCGGTACCGTGACAACCCAGGCAGCTGCGATTGTCATGACATGGGCGCGGCGCACCAGCTTGCGCCGGCTGCGCTCCTCGCGGCCCAGACGCGGACGCTCGGGGGTGGCGCCGATGGTGGCCCGCAGCCGGCGCTCGGCATCCCATTCGCGGAAAAAGCCCACGCCAAAGATCGCGCCCACGGCGATATGGGTCGAGCTGACCGGCAGGCCCAGCCAACTGGCCAGGATCACCGTCAGTGCGGCCGACAGCGAAACGCAATAAGCCCGCATCGGATTCAGCTTGGTGATCTGGCTGCCCACCATGCGGATCAGCTTGGGGCCGAACAGGAAAAGGCCGAAGGACAAACCGAACGCCCCGATCAGCATGACCCAGAACGGGATCGAGACAGCCTCCGAGACGCTGCCCGAGATCGAAGCCTGAACGATCGCGGCCAGCGGCCCCACCGCATTGGCGACATCATTCGCGCCATGGGCAAAGCTGAGCAATGCCGCAGACACGACCAAGGGGATGCCAAAGAGCACCTTCAGCGACTTGTTCCGGTTTTCCAGCCCCTGCGACTGTCGGCGGATCACCGGGATCATCACCAGCCAGACCAGCAGGCCTAAGCCTCCTCCAGTCATCAGTGCCCCGCCAAGCGAAACGTCGATCAGACGGCTGAGGCCCTTGAGCGCCAGATAGGCTGCGAAGGCGCCTGCCATGACGCCGATCAGCACCGGCACCCAGACGCGCGCGGCGGCGATCTTGTCGTCGCGATAGATGATGCGGGCCTTGATGAACCACAGGAACCCGGCGGCAATGACGCCCCCCATCAGGGGCGAGACGATCCAGCTGGCAGCGATCGTGGCCATGGTGGGCCAGTTGACCGCGCCAAAGCCTGCGGCCGCGATGCCTGCCCCCATGACCCCGCCGACCACCGAATGGGTCGTGGACACCGGCGCGCCGATCCAGGTGGCTAGGTTGACCCACAAGGCCGAAGACAGCAGCGCAGCCATCATGGCCCAGACAAAAACCGCCTGCGTGCCGATGCTTTCAGGCGCCACGATGCCGCGCGAGATGGTGCCGACGACGTCGCCCCCTGCGATCAGGGCGCCGGCCGTTTCGAAGACGGCGGCGATGGCAATGGCCCCGCCCATGGTCAGGGCATTGGCGCCGACGGCAGGCCCCATGTTGTTGGCCACATCATTGGCGCCAATGTTCAGGGCCATGTAGGCTCCGAAAATCGCCGCCATGGCCACGATCAGCGTGTTGCTGGTCTGTCCGAAGGCCAGCATTGCCCCCAATCCCGCCATCAGCACAAAGGCCAAGGCCACGCCCGGCGCCACCAGCGGACGCGAGACATAGACCGTCGCCTTTTCCAGCGCTGAAAAGCGGCTCAGGTCGCGGTCCAGTGTTTCAAGATGGCGGGCTTCGAAATCGTTGGCGGCCATGGAGTCCTCGTGGTCGATCAACGGCTGCCTATGCAGGAATCAGGCCATATTCAACCTGCCGCGGATGAAACTGTTCGTCCGCACGGGTCGGGATAAACCTTCCCCCTGATGTAATCCTTTTCATCACCGATGAAACCCTTTACATTCGTGACAGCCCCTGAGGAGCGGGCTTGTTCGAGGAGTTATTCATGATTCATGCACACCCTGTCCGGCTTGGCGGACTTTCCCTTGTTGCCGTTGCCCTGCTTGGTTCGACTGCATTGGCACAGGATGCACGCAGCACCGGTGACCTGCCGATCGCGGTGCAGATGTACACGCTGCGCGACCACGGGACACTGGACGAACAGCTGGCTGCGGTGCAGGCGGCAGGCGTCACGGCCGTCGAAACAGTCGGGATGCAGGACAGCACGGCCGAAGAACTGAAGGCGGCTCTGGACGAACATGGCATCGAGGCCATTTCCACACACGCACAGCTGGCCGATCTGCGTGCCGATGCGGACGCGGTCATCGCCTTCAACAAGGCGATCGGCAACGACATCATCACCGTCCCTTATCTGGCCGAGGAAGACCGTCCCACCGACGCCGCCGGCTGGACGGCGCTGGGGGAGGAACTGGCGCAGCTGAGCGAAAAGCTGCAGGCCGAGGACATGACCCTCGCCTATCACAACCACGCCTTCGAGATGGAAGAGTTCGACGGCCGCACCGCGCTGGAAGTCATGATGGAAGCCGCGGGCGAGGATGTCCTGGCCGAGCTGGACCTGGCCTGGGTCGCACGCGGCGGGCTGGACCCCGTCGAATACCTGGGCCGCTTTGACGGGCGGGTCTTCGCGATCCACGCCAAGGACAACGCGCCGGAAGGCGAGGCCGAGGACGAGCGCGGCTTCAAGGCGCTTGGCGAGGGCACGCTGGACTGGACCACGATCCTGCCTGCCGCCGAAGAGGCCGGCGCGCAGTGGTACATCATCGAGCATGACCAGCCGCTGGATGCAGCCGAGGTCGTGATGAC
>NZ_JBKGUN010000132.1:0-39518 GCF_046462195.1 Paracoccus sp. (in: a-proteobacteria)
TGGAGCGGGTGATGGGAATCGAACCCACGTATTCAGCTTGGAAGGCTGCTGCTCTACCATTGAGCTACACCCGCGTCAGGGGTGGTATATTCCGACGCGCCGCCGGGTTCAAGCGCTGTCGGTCAACGTCGTGACGCAAAGAAGTCGCGCAAAAGGCGTTGTGCCTCGGCAGCGGCCAAGCCGTCATAGACTTGCGGACGATGATGGCATTGCGGATGATCGAACACCCGCGCACCATGTGCCACGCCCCCCATCCGCACATCCGCGGCCCCGTAATAAAGCCGCCCGATGCGGGCCGCCGAGATGGCGGCGGCGCACATCGGGCAAGGTTCCAGCGTGACCCACAGGTCGTGGCCGGGCAGCCGTTCCGACCCAAGCGCGGCGCAGGCGATGCGGATGGCCAGGATCTCGGCATGGGCGGTCGGGTCGCTCAGCTCCCGGGTGCGGTTGCCGGCGGCGGCCACGATTCGACCTGTGGGATCGGTGACCACCGCACCCACGGGCACCTCGCCGCGGCCCGCTGCGGCCTGCGCCTCGGCCAAGGCCTGCGCCATGTGGGACGTGAAGGGTCTCATGTCCTTGTTGTGACAAGCGGAGAAGGGGCGCGCAAGCCGGACAAAGAAACACTTTGCACAAGCAGGCCAAAGGCGTAGAACGCCTTCTTTGCCCCGCAGCGATGCGAAGGAGACGCGCATGACCGATGAACCCCACGACCGCAAGGCGCCCCAGGCCGCCCCCCGCACCGAAGCCGACCGCATCGCCAAGGTGATGGCTCGCGCCGGTGTCGCCTCGCGCCGCGAAGCCGAGCGGATGATCATGGAAGGCCGCGTCAGCGTGAACGGCAAGAAGATCGACAGCCCCGCGCTGGACGTCCTGCCCACCGATCGAATCACCGTCGACGGCAAGAAGCTGGACGAACCGCAGGAAACGCGGCTGTGGCTGTATTACAAGCCGCTTGGGCTGGTCACATCCGAATCGGACGAAAAGGGCCGCCAGACGGTGTTCGACGCCCTGCCGCGCGAACTGCCGCGCGTGATGACCATCGGGCGTCTCGACCTCAACTCGGAAGGCTTGCTGCTGCTGACAAACGACGGCGATCTGAAGCGCCGGCTGGAGCTGCCCTCGACCGGTTGGCTGCGCCGCTATCGGGTGCGGGTGAACGGTACCCCGAGCGACATGACCTTCGACCCGCTGCGCCGGGGCGTGACCATCGAGGGCGAGGATTTCGCGCCGATGGAGATCAAGCTGGACAGCCAGCAGGGTGCGAACGCCTGGATCAGTGTCGGCATCCGCGAAGGCAAGAACCGCGAAATCCGTCGCGCCATGGCCCATATCGGCCTGCAGGTGAACCGGCTGATCCGCATCGGCTATGGTCCGTTCAAGCTGACGGGCATGGACAAGAACGAAGTGGTCGAGGTCAAGCGCAAGGTTCTGCGCGACCAGTTGGGCGGGTTGCTGACGGGCGAAGCCGAGGACAAGCCGCGCGAGATGCGGCCGCGTGGCGCAGAAGGTCCCCGCAGCCGCGAAGGCAGGCCCGAGGCCGCTGCAGGCCGCTTTGCCGCCAAGCCCGGTGCGCGAGGCTTTGGCGACCGTCCCGCGCGCGCGCGGGATGACGAGCGCCCTGATCGTCCCGCCCGCAGCTGGGGCGCACGCAGCAGCGAAGATGAGGGCGCCAGGCCCCGCTTTTCCGGCAAGCCCGGAGAGCCGCGCGGCAGCTTTGGCGACCGGCCGCGTCCGTCCGGAGACAAGCCGCGGCCTGTCGGTGACAAGCCGCGCTGGAAATCCACGGGCGGTGCCGAGGGGCGCAGGCCCGCGTCAACGGACGACGCCCGTCCGGCGCGTTTTTCCGGCAAGCCCGGAGAGGCCCGCAAACCTTATGGACAGTCTCGGGGCGAGGGGGGCGATGGTGCGCGCAAGCCTTATGGCAAGCCGCGCGGTGACGCACCGGATGGGGCGCGCGGCGGGTTCGGCAAGCCACGCGCCGATGCACCCGACGGGGCACGCAAGCCGTACGGAAAACCGCGCGGCGATGCACCTGAGGGTGCACGGCGCAGCGCTGCTCCGGATGGCGCGCGAGGAGCCTTTGGCAAACCGCGAGGCGACGCGCCTGAAGGTGCGCGCAAGCCTTATGGCAAACCACGCGGTGATGCACCGGATGGGGCGCGCGGCGGGTTCGGCAAGCCGCGCGGCGATGCTCCCGACGGTGCGCGCAAACCGTTCGGCAAACCGCGTGGTGATGCACCGGGCGGACGCAAGCCTTACGACAAACCGCGTCCGGAAGGTTCGGAAGGGCGCAAGCCTTTTGGCGGCCCGCGTGGCGAAGGAGGCAAGTTCCAGGGAAAGCCTCGCTCGGGTCCCGGCGGCAAGGCTCCGGGCGGGCCGCGGACGGATCGTCCTACGGGCGGCTTCAAGCCCGGCGGGCGGCCCGGAGGCAAGCCGCGCGGCTGAACGCGACGTGAAGACTGCATGGAAAGGGCCGGACGATTGTCCGGCCTTTCTCATGCAAGGGGATCATTTGGTCAGGATCAGCTTGCCTGCACGGGTGATGCGCAGCTGATAGACCTGTTCATCCAACACGATCAGCGCCTGGTTTCCGCCGGCGGTCAACTGGGTTGCGTCATGCTGCGGCAGCCGGGCCAGAAGAGAGGTTCCGGGACGGGTGAAGTCGGAAGGGCGCGTAGCGGTCATGGTCAGCCTCATTGGGATGGCACAGGTGATGCCTTAAAGCTGACAAATTCATTCAGGCTTGTCAAAGTAAAAGAGTCGGAATTGATTGTTCTTGATGACACAGGTGGTTGCCGGCAACCTTTTGTGCTGCCGGCTTGAACAATTACTTTTCGAAGCAGCCGATCAGTGCGTCGGCCATGCTGGTCAGGACAGTATCGTATTGTCCCGCGCCTGCCTCGATCTCCCCACCTTCCGGGCTGAGGGAGGCACCGAAGCGAAGGCTGCTGCCTTCGGCCACGGTGTCCAGCAATGCCGGATCATGGGCGACTTCGGGAAAGGCGCAGAGGGCGCCCGAGGCGGTAATGTCCCGCCTCACCGCTTCGATTCGCGCTGCCGAAGGTGTTGAAGCGTCCCCGATGGCCACAGGCACCGCCGGCTGCAGCCCGAAATGTTCGGTAAAGTAGCCGTAAGCGTCATGAAAAACGGCAAACCGCTGGTCCGCATGCGGTGCCAGACGCTGGGTCAGCGTTTCGTCAAGCGCCGCAATGCGCTCGGCCGTGGCCGCGGCATTGGTGCGATAGGTTTCCGCGTTGTCAGGATCCTGTTCCGACAGCGCGGCAGCAATGGCGTCCAGCCAAAGAATTGCATTGTCCGGGTCTAGCCAGGCATGGGGATCGGTGCCGCTGTGGGTATGGCCCTCTTCGGCGTGGTCGTGACCCTCATGGTCATGGTCATGGTCATGGTCATGGTCGTGGCTGGCGGCGTGATCATGGGCGTGGTCGCCGGCATGGCCGTGATCATGATGGTCCTCATGTCCATGATGATCGTCGTGACCCGCTTCACCGGTACCGTAACCGCGCAGATGAGTGCCCTCGGCCTGCAGCAAGCGGAGTTGCGCCGCCTCACCCAGGTTTCCGGCGGCGCGGTCCAGCCAGGGCGTCAGTTCGGGTCCGACCCACACCACGAGGTCCGCCGCCTGCAGGGCCTGCGCGTCGGAAGGCCGCATCTGATAGTGATGGGCGCTGGCACCGCGTGGCAGCAGCACCCGAACCTCGCCCAGATCTCCCATCACGTCCTGTACCAGCGCGCCCGTCGGCACCAGGTCCGCGACAACGGCGGGTACGGCAAGGGCAGGGGCGGCAGCCAGCGTCAGAAGGGCGGCAACGGATGCAGTGCAACGCATCGTGATCTCCTTGGGGGTTTGTTGCGATGCGGGGGTTCTCTGTGTTACAGGATAACAAGTCAACCCGATTGTGATATTGTAACGCCAGTGCCCGAAAGGCCATCGTGAACCCGACCGATGATGCAATTGCCGCGGCCTTTGCGCCGCATGATCACCTCCAATGCGCGCACCGCGTGCTGGACGAGGCCGCCGAGCGTCTGGCCAGCCAAGGGGCGCGCCTGACCCCTGTTCGCCGCCGCACGCTGGAAATCCTGCTGGAAAGCCATCGTGCCATGGGCGCCTACGAGGTGCTGGACCGGTTGGCGGCGGAGGGTTTCGGCCGCCAGCCTCCGGTGGCCTATCGGGCACTGGAGTTCCTGGTCAGCCATGGCCTTGCCCACCGCCTGCAGCGGCTGAATGCCTTTGCGGCCTGCCTGCATCCCGGCCATGACCATCATCCCGCCTTCCTGATCTGCCGCAACTGCGACAAGGTTGCAGAGGCCGCCGCTGGTCCCGTCCGAGAGGCCCTGTCCGCCGTGGCCCTTCAGGGAGGTTTCCGGGTGGAGCGTGTGACGATCGAAGCCCTCGGCCTTTGCGCCACCTGCGCTGCCGAAGGTGCCGAATGACCGCCCTGATCCAGGCCCAGTCGCTGACCATCCATCGTCCCGGCACAACCGAGCCGGTGCTGGCACAGGTGGACTTCCGGATCAGGCCCCGGGAAATCGTGACGGTGGTCGGACCGAACGGGTCAGGCAAGTCGTCCCTGATCCGGGCGTTGCTGGGGCAGATGGCGCTGGCCGCAGGATCCGTCAGCCGCAAGAGCGGGCTGCGCATCGGCTATGTTCCCCAGCGGGTCCAACTGGACACCGCCATTCCGATGACGGTGCGCCGCTTTCTGTCGCTGCCGACCCGTGTAACGGATGCCGAAGCCCGCGCCGTGCTGGAGCGGACGGGCGTGCCGGGGCTCGAGGCACGGCAGCTGACCCAGCTGTCTGGCGGTCAGTTCCAGCGCGTCCTGCTGGCGCGGGCCTTGTTGCGCGACCCGCATCTGCTGGTGCTGGACGAGCCGACGCAAGGGTTGGACCAGCCGGGAATCGTCGCCTTCTACAAGCTGATCGAGGAGGTGCGGAACCAGACGGGTGCCGCCATCCTGCTGGTCAGCCATGACCTGCTGGTGGTCATGCGGTCGTCGGACCGGGTGATCTGCCTGAACGGGCATGTCTGCTGCGAGGGCACACCCCAGCACGTCAGCAACGCCCCCGAATACCTGGCGCTGTTCGGCGCAGAGGCCGAAGGCACGCTGGCGCTCTATCGCCACCGCCATGACCACGATCACGATCATGCCGCGGTCCATGACCATGGGCCGGGATGCGGCCATGATCATTCCCATGACAATCAGGCGCTCTTGCGCTGAGGCGCGGCATTTGACGGAACAACGCAATGCTTGATGATTTCTTCGCGCGCGCCGTCCTGGCCGGACTGGGTCTTGCGCTGGTAGCAGGGCCTTTGGGCAGCTTCGTCGTCTGGAGGCGCATGGCCTATTTCGGGGACTCCACCGCCCATGCGGCAATTCTGGGCGTCGCGCTGGCCCTGGCCTTCGACATCTCGATCTATGCCGGCACGCTGGCGGTGGCCATGATGATGGCCTGTCTGGTGTCGGCGCTGGTGGCGCGGGGGCAGTCGATGGACACGATGCTGGGCGTGCTGTCCCATTCCGCGCTGGCCTTCGGACTGGTGGCGATCAGCTTTGTCCCATCGGCACGGTCGGACCTGAGCAGCTATCTGTTTGGCGATATCCTGGCGGTTGGAAAGTCCGACCTGATGCTGATCTGGGGCGGTGCCGCGCTGGTGCTGGGCCTGCTGATCCTGCGCTGGCAGCGTCTGGTGACCTCCAGCCTGAACGAGGAACTGGCCATGGCGGCGGGCATTGACCCGCGGGTCGAGCGGCTGGTCCTGTCACTGGCGCTGGCCATTGTCGTGGCGCTCTCGATTCGAGTGGTGGGTTCGTTGCTGATTTCGGCAATGCTGATCGTGCCTGCCGCCGCCGCACGCGGTTGGGCCCGCACACCCGAGCGGATGGCCGCCGTTGCCGCCCTGATCGCGGGCGGGTCCGTGCTGGCGGGGCTGTGGGCCAGCCTGCATCTGGATACGCCCGCAGGTCCCTCGATCGTGACCGCCGCCGCCGCTTTTTTCATCCTGTCCCAAGGGTTTCGAAGGGCTTAGTGCCAAATTGCCACAGATTTTCCGGGGGTTCGCAAGACGTGGAACGAAGCGCTTCGAAGTGTGTTGGCCAATATGCAACAGTGCGCCCAACCCCACCGAGGATTTGCTCCAATGCAGCTTTTCAACCGAATGGGTTTGTGTAACTGTCGCAGCGATGTTGTCGGAAACGGCAGCTTTCAATCGAAACGGAGCATGATCATGACCAAATTCGCTACTTTCGCTGCCGCTCTCGGCCTGACCGCCACTTCGGCTCTGGCCGGTGGCTATGTCGCCCCCGTCGTCGAAGTTGAGCCGGTTGTCGTTGAAGAACGTCCTGCCTCGACCAACGCTGGCCTGGTTGTTCCGGCGCTGCTGCTGCTGGGCGTCATCGCCGCCGTCGCTTCGGACGACGACGACAGCTGATATCGAAGCGGATCGCTTTCACGGTCCGTTTCTCAAAGGGCTGACCTCGGGTCGGCCCTTTTCGTATTTCTGCTTGTGGTTGTTTGTTCCGTTTCTTTGACGACATGAAAAAACCGGCTCAAAAGGCTGGTTTTTTCATGCGATGAGGGGCGCGATCACGGTCGCAGCGTCTGGATCGTGACATAGCCCAGGCCGGGTCCGACCCATTGGCGTGACACCGGGATCTGGCCGTTCTGAACCAGATAATTGTTCTGGAAGGTCACGCCATGCCCGTCACAGCTTTCAATGATGACGCCGGGATTGGGGCCGGGTGACGTGCGGCAGGCGAACTGAAGCGGCCGCTCCAACGCATCGCCGCCCAGATAGCGCATGATCCTAGTTCCCTGACCCGAGCGTCCCGCACGGATCAGCGCCTCGGTGCCCGGCTCGGCCACGGACAGGTCCGAACCCAGACCCCGCGTACCCACCAGCATTCCGTCCCGCAGGATGACCGCCTCTTCCGCGGGGGTCATGTAGGTCCGCATGGCGCCGTTCTGGCCAGTCATCGCCATGATCGGGCTGCGACCCAGGCTTTCGAAGCCGACCTGGATCAGCGGGCCGGAATTGACGCGCAGTGCCTCGGCCGCGGTCTCTTGCGGGCTGCGGGCGGGGGCAGGTGCCTCCGGCGCCCGACGGGCCGCCACGATCCCGCCCGCGGTCTGTGCCAGGACACCCAGCGGACCTGAGCCGCCTTCGTCACTTGAATTGTTGCTGCAGGCCGTCAGCCCGGTCATGGCCGCTACGGCCAGCATCGCCTTCACGCTGCATGTCATCGCCAGAACTTCCCCCAACCTTCATACAGATCAACTGTCTGACTGTCGCGTACGCGGTCATACAGCCTGCCGTTCACGTTCAGCTGCGCACCGCCGTCGCGCGAAAGCGACCGGAGGTTTGTCGACACCCGCTCACGCGAAGCCTGGCCCGTGGCCCAACCCAAGGGGATCGACAAGGTGATGCCCTTGTCGAAGCTGCCTTCGCCGAATTCCTCGGCCGACAGATCCGTCTTGGTCGCATAAGCGCCGACACGCCAGCCATTGGCGAATTCGCGGGCCAGGGCCACCGTCGCGCCGACGTCGCCTGCCAGGTACTTGCCGACATTCAGCTGTGCCGTGAAGCCTTCGGTGAACTCGTAATAAGCCGATACATGGCCCATCGTGACTTCGTAGTCGCGGAAGTCGAACAGCTGGTCGAAATCGCGCTTGCGAACGTGGTTCACCTCGGCCCCGAAGGCCAGTTGCGAATTTGCAGGTTTCCACAGGACCTCGGTCGAGACCCCGCCATAGGCGCGCTCCAGCAGGCCGGTCGTCACGCGGGTATAAACCGTGGGGGTAGGCTTGGCATACCACGCAAGGGTCAGCTCGGGGATCACCGGGCTGGAATTGCCCGTGTACATGCGCGTGTCCGAACGCACCCGCGGCACGCCCTCCGGCGTGGTTTCCAGGGCCGGGTCGGCCTCGTATTCCTCGGGCGTGTAGTATTCGCCGCGTTCGCCGGGGATCCCGGGGCCGCGCTGGCCGATATCGCCAAAAGCGCGCTGGCGCAGGGCGCCGGTGGCCACCAGGCCGGGCATGATCTCGTAACTGGCACGAGCCTCGGCACCGACTTCGTGGGTCAGCCCGTCCTCGGCGCTGAAGATGCCCAGGTCCAGATAGGGCTTCACCGACCAGCGGAAGCGTGGATAGATGCCGTCGGTCCGAACCAGGCCCGGTGCAGCGGCAGGGGCATCGGTCAAGGCCGAGGCTGCGGCGATCCGCCCGGCCTCGGTGTTTTCCAGCCGCTCGATGTCGGAACGGCGCAGTGTCACCGACGAGGTTGGCATCCCGTCCGTCGTCGACGTGATCACGAAGGTTTCGACCGAAGGGGGCAGGGCGCGGGTCATCAGGCGTGCCGTGCGCCCGATCGCCTCGGCCTGGTTGATATAGCGCTGGTTGCGCAGCCGCACCTCGGCGCGCTTGGCAGACAGTGCCATCGACTCCAGCCGCTGGCCTTCCTTGGCCATGGCATCGGCCAAGGCCTTCTGGATGGCGGGCTGGGCGGTGGGGTCCTGCGACCAGACGCCGGACCAGCCTTCCGGATCAGCGGCAGGCGACGGGCGGGGACGCACCGGTGCCGGAGCCTTTTCCAGTCCCGAAGGATAGGTGGCGTCGCGCGGGTTCAGCGCGATGGTCACCTGCGCGCCGATCGTCTCGCCGCCGATCGTATAGATCCCGGCCTCATAGTTGCGGCCCAAGCGATAGTTGGCGGCTAGGTTGACCTTGCTGCCCGGCTCGTCCCCCTGCTGGTATTCGTTGCCGTCGCTATAGCGGGCATAATACCGGTCATGGGAATATTCGGCGATCAGGTTCAGCTTGTCGTTCACCTGCCAGCTGACCGAAGCGAAGGGTTTGGCACCGCCCCGGAACCACTGGTCCACGTTCGGCGTGCCGCCCTGATCCTCGACATCGATCACCCGAGGCTTGCCAGCCAGAACGCCCCAGCCCAGACCGGCAGAAACGCGCACCGAAGGGGTCACTGATTTGGTCGCCACGACATATTCGCCCGAATACACGCCTGTGCCGAGGAAGTCCTGCAAGCCCACCGCGACGGCAGGGCGCCAGCCTTCCTCGCCCAGGACCTGATAGCGCAGGTCCAGTGAGCGGTCGGAAATGAAACCTTCGTCCCGGTAATCGTTGATGCCGTCGACGCGGGCATAGCGCAGCACACCCGTCAGCCCCGGCAACGCTTGGAAGAAGATGTTGCCCCGGCGCGCGTAATCCGACCACGAGAGGGTCGCGCCCAAGGTGCCGTCCGCCAATGTTTCGGCTGTCGGTGTGTCGATCCCGCCCGGCAGGCCATAGGTCGACATGTTCCGACCCAGAAGCGGGTCTGCGACGGCAGTCCCGGAAACCGAGCCCAGCACAAGAGCCGCGGGCAGGGTGGTGGCCATCAGGTGGCGGATCAGGCGCGGGCGGCGCATCGGCGGGCTTCCTTTCGGCAGGCGGTCAGCCGGGGGCGGGATTGTCCCGGAGGGGCGTGAAACGGAATTGGCAGTCTTTGCGGCACGGATCGACACACGAAGTCGTGACCGTGCCGAAAGGGGTGTCAGCCTGCCGGCGCAGGCGCCTCCGCGGCAGCCGTGGCCGGGGCAGGCTGGGGCGTTGCTTGGGCAGGGGAGGCGCAGCCGGCAATGGTCTGCCCGGTGACGGTAAGGCGCGCAGTCAGGGGCTGGCGCTTGCGGATACCGCTGTCACGGCATCGTTCGGCGCGCATGTTGACCACGAAGGGTCTTCCTTCCAGGACGCCGATATATTCCACACCCTTGTCGAACAACAGCCGGTTGACCTGAATCTGGCGGCCTGTCTGATCCTCGGCCGTGCGATAGGTGGCGGTGTTGCCGCTGATCTCGACACTCCAGGCCGGCTCGTTGCCGCCCGCGACAAAGGCGGTGCTGTTGTAGGTCAGCGGCTCGACCGTGGGGATCGGGCGCGCAGCGGCGGCGCCCGTCTCGATCGGCTGTTCCAGGGGTGACACGGCAGGGGGCCGCGGTCCTGCGGGCACCTCGGGTTCAGCCTCGGCACGGTCGATGCCGATGTTGCGGCGCAGGTCGGTCACGGCCTCGCTGTCGCAGGCGGCAAGGGGCAGGGTCAGAAGCGCAAGCAGCGCAAGGCGCGGGGACGGACGCGGAAACATGGGGCTTTGGCCTTCTTGTGCGGTCGATATCACTGTCTTCCAAAGCGTTACCAATCACCACGCCTCCGGGCAAGGACCAGCCGGTCCGACACCTTCTTTCGGGCAGAAGGCTGCCGTTCAGAGCATGATCGGCAGGAAAGGTCGGCGGCCGACAGAATTGATAAAGGTTCACATTTTTCGGCCCGCTCGGAGTGTCGGCTTTTTTACATTGAAATTTTCCTGAAAGGTCTAAATGATCAGCGCTCAATGCCAGCCAAACACGTGGACCATGATCACTGCTCGCCCGGGCCCTCGCTCTGATGTGACTGACGACCCGGCACGGTTTTCGTGGGACGATGGACCCATGGCCCGGGCCATCGCCCGCTTCGATTGGAGCACGACCTCCCTGGGGCCGATCGACAACTGGTCACTGTCCCTGATGACGGCCGTCCGGATCATGCTGGGCCAGCGACACGCGTCCTGCATGTTCTGGAACGACGATCTGGTCATGCTTTACAACGACGCTTATGCGCCCGTCCTAGGACGCAAGGAGGCGCGTGCCTTGGGACAGCCTTTTCGCCGGATCTGGGCGGATGTTTGGGACGATGTAAAGCCGCTGGTGGATCAGACGCTGACCGGGCACGGCACTTTTTCCGAAGAAATGCGGCTGGTCATGACCCGCAACGGCTTCGAGGAAGAGACCTTCTGGACCTTCAGCTACAGCCCGCTTTACGACGACAATGGGACAGTGCGCGGGCTGATCAACATCACGGTCGATGTCACGGACACGGTCAAGGCGCGCCGCAACCAGCAGATCATGCAGGAAGAACTGCTGCACCGTATCAAGAACATCCTGTCGGTCACATCGACGGTCGTGTCTTCCAGCCTGCGCAACTCGACCACGATCCAGGAAGCGCGCGACAGCGTGGGCGCCCGGATCATGGCGCTGGCGCGGGCGCAGGGCCTTTTCACGGGTCTGGGCGACAGCGCCGACATCACCGAGGTCACGGCGCGCGCCATCGGGGCCCATCTGGACGGGAGCGAGCGGATCCGCATGTCCGGCCCTTCGGTTCCGCTCAGTTCGCAGCAGGCGGTTGGCCTGTCGCTGGCCTTGTACGAACTGGCGACGAACGCCGCGAAATACGGCGCGCTTGCCTCGCCGCAGGGGGCGGTTCATCTCAGCTGGTCCGTGTCGGGGGACAACTTTGCGCTGGACTGGCAGGAAACGGGCGGCGCGCCCGTCCAGCCCCCACTGCGCGAAGGATTTGGCTCGCGCCTGGTCAACATGATCGTCCCGGCCTATTTCGATGGCGAAGGATCGGCAAATCACCATGCCGATGGCCTGTGCTATCGGCTGCGCGGCCGCCTGACCCCCTGAGAATTTGCCTGTCGACTCAACCTCTGGTGCGGCCCTTGCGGCGCATTCCCGAGTTGTGATCGTTGAAGGTCCTGCGTGCATCCGGCACGATTGTTGCCTAAATATATTGCAATATGCCTTTTGGGCAGGCAACCGGGACGCGCCTGTCAAACAGGCAGGTCCATGACTGCCTGCCTGTCTTGCGGGCGGCCGGGGCCAAGGTGAAGGAACATGATATGCAATTGCCCGAACCGATCCTGCTTGGTGACATGCCCCTTGGTCCGCCGGTGTTTCTGGCGCCCATGGCGGGGATCACAGACGTACCCTTCAGGCGGGCCGTGGCACGTTTCGGCGCAGGGCTGATGGTCAGCGAAATGGTCGCCTCGACCGAGATGGTGACGCCAAAACCCTCGACCCGGGCAGCAGTGCGCGCCAAGGCGCTGATCGAAGGCGCGCTGCCGGTCAGTGTGCAGATCGCGGGTCGCGAGGCGGCACCCATGGCCGAAACCGCCCGGATCGTCCAAGACATGGGCGCGCGCGTCATCGACATCAACATGGGTTGCCCAGCCAAGAAGGTCACCGGCGGCCTGTCGGGCGCGGCGCTGATGCGCGATCTGGATCATGCCCTGTCGCTGATCGACGCGGTCGTGGGGGCCGTCGATCTGCCTGTCACGCTGAAGATGCGCCTGGGTTGGGACGAGGCCTGCCTGAACGCCGCCGATCTGGCGGGACGGGCCCGCGACGCCGGGGTGGCGATGCTGACGGTGCACGGCCGGACGCGGGCGCAGTTCTACAAGGGGCAGGCCGACTGGCAGGCAATCCGCAGCGTCGCGAACCTGCCCGCGCGGCCGCCTCTGGTGGCCAACGGCGATGTGGTGGACGCGAACAGCGCACGGGCGGCGCTGGCCGCATCGGGCGCCGAGGCGGTCATGGTGGGCCGCGGCGCGCAGGGCCGGCCCTGGGTGCTGGCGCAGATTGCCCATGAACTGTGGGACTGCACCCCGCCGCAGGTTCCGCAGGGCGCTGCCTTGGCCGACCTGATCGAGGCGCATTACGAGGACATGCTGGAGTTTTACGGCAGGGAACTGGGCCTTCGCGTCGCGCGAAAGCATCTGGGCTGGTATGCGGACGCCAATGCCGCTCCCCTGCGCGACCAACTGCTGCGGGCGGAAAGTCCGGCCGCGACCGTGGCCCTGATTCGTCAGGCCTTTGCCGCTGCACCCGGAGAGGCCGCCGCATGAGTTGTGCCCGCCCTTCGGGATTTCGCGCGGCCCGGCCCGGTCCGGGATGGGAGGCCCTGCCTCTGCCCGCGCTGATCCTGGATGACCGGGGGCGGGTCGCCGCGATGAACGACGCGGCCGAGGTTTGGCTGAACATGTCGCGCAACTCGCTTCTGGGCCGCACGCTGGAGGAAGAGGACATGGCCGCCCGCCTGCGCATCCTGCCCAGCCTGCAGCCGCTGATCGAGCGGGTGCAGACCGCCGACGAGGCGCTGTACCAGACCGCCATCAGCTTCGAGATCGGGGACCGCGCCGGCGGCCATCAGGCGCGGCGGGCGGCGGTTCATGCGGGGCCTGCGACGGGAACGGGCGGGGCGGTCGGCATCATGATCGTCCCGGCCGAGGATGATGGCCGCCAGACCCGCAACGTGCGCAGCGCCGCCCGCAGCGCCATCGGCATGGCAGAGATGCTGGCGCACGAGATCAAGAACCCTCTGGCCGGCATTCGCGGCGCGGCGCAGCTGATGGCAATGAACGCCACCCCTGAGGACCGCGAGATGGCCGAGATGATCGTCAGCGAATCCCGCCGCATCGTGGCGCTGCTGGATCAGGTCGAACGATTCGGCGACACCTCGGCCCCCCGGCTGGCCGGCCTGAACGTGCATGACGTGCTGGAGCAGGTGCGCCGGTCGGCCATGGTGGGTTTTGCATGCGACGTGGCAATCGTCACCGATTACGACCCGTCGCTGCCTCCGGCGCTGGCCGATGCCGACCAGCTGATGCAGGTCTGCCTGAACCTGGTCAAGAACGCGGCCGAGGCACTGGCGGGCAAGGCGGGTGGCATGATCCGGCTGCGCAGCTTTTATGACCACACCCTGCGCCTGCCGCCCGATGCAACGGACCCGACCGGCCGCGCGCTGCCCCTGCAGATCGAGATCGAGGACAACGGCCCCGGGTTTCCCCCCACCATTGCCGACCAGGTCTTCGAGCCCTTCGTGTCCGGGCGCGAGAACGGCACCGGGCTTGGCCTGGCGCTTGTCAGCAAGATCATCACCGACCACGGCGCGCTGATCCGCGTGGACAGCCGCCCCGGCCGCACCGTGTTTCGCATCTCCCTGCCCAAGGCATAAGGACCCACACCATGGACGGAACCGTTCTGATCGCCGATGACGACCGCACCATTCGCACGGTGCTGACGCAGGCGCTGACACGCGCGGGGTGCCGCGTCCATGCCACGGGCAGTCTGGCGCAGTTGTCGAAATGGATCGAGGAAGGGCGTGGCGACTTGGTCATCACCGACGTGATGATGCCCGACGGCAACGGCATCGACCGCATCCCGGCGATCCGCGAGGCCCGGCCCGACCTGCCGGTGATCGTCATTTCCGCCCAGAACACCATCGTGACGGCCATCCGCGCGACCGAGGCCGAGGCCTTCGAATACCTGCCCAAGCCCTTTGATCTGCCCGACCTGATGAGCAAGGCAGGCCAGGCCCTGTCACGGCGCCCGCGCAAGTCCGATCCCCTGCCAGACCCGCTGCCCGGCCCGCGCGAGGCGGCCGACCCTGCCATGCCGCTGATCGGTCACGCAGCCTCCATGCAGGCGCTGTTCCGCATGGTCGCCCGTGTCCTGAACGCCGACCTGCCGGTGATCATCGCGGGCGAAGCCGGGGTGGGCAAGACCACCATTGCGCGCAGCTTTCACGACCTGTCGGACCGCCGCGTCCGGGGGCTGGCCATCCTCACCTCGTCCGATGCCAGCGAGGATGCGATTTCGCGGGCCGCCGACAAGGCGCGGGGCGGCACGATCGTGATCGAGAACCCCGCGGGGTTCGATCCTGCCGCTCAGGCGCGGCTGATCGGGCTGATCGAAACGATGGAGTCCGGTCCCGACCGCGCGCAGGCACCGCGCGTCGTGGCGACCACAGGCTCCGATCCGCAGGGGGACGTGGCGGCGGGGCGGCTGCGCTCCGATCTTTATTACCGCCTGGCGGGGGTCACGGTCAGCGTGCCGCCCTTGCGCGCCCGGGTCGATGACATCCTGCCGCTGGCGGCCCATCTGCTGGCGCGTGCCGCCGTGCAGGGCCTGCCCGAGCGCATGCTGTCGGAGGACGCGGCCGCCATGCTGCGCGTCCACTCCTTTCCGGGCAATGTGCGCGAACTTGAAAACATGATGCGCCGTCTGGCGCTGACGGCCAGCGGTCCCGCCATCAGCGCGACCGAGATGCGCGAAGCGCTGTCCCAGCAGAGCGGCGGCCGCGTCCCGGGGCCCGTGGTTGTCAGCACACCGGCGGCCGACAGCCGACACGAGGTCCGGGCCGAACCTGCGACGCTGGCCATCCTGCCGTCGTCCCATTCGCGCCTGTCCGATTCGGTCGAGGCGCATCTGCAGCGTTATTTCGACCTTCACGGAGATGCGCTGCCGCCTCCGGGCCTTTATGACCGCATCCTGCGCGAGATCGAGCGCCCGCTGCTGCAGGTCGCCCTGGATGCGACAGGCGGCAATCAGCTGCGTTGCGCCGATCTGCTGGGCATCAACCGCAATACGTTGCGCAAGAAACTGACCGATCTGAATATCGAGGTGACACGCCGCCGCAAGCTGATGTAAAACCGCCACAGGGGGCAGCGCGAAGGACACGCGTCGGCCGCAGCAAAGCCGCGAAAGACGGCAAGTGGGGTTTATGGCAGGCCTGGCAACAGGGCTCAGCTGGGACAGGCTGGCCCGCATCCGATTGCCGCGCGAATGGCGGGGGATCCTCGGCTGGGGAATGATGCTGGCGGGGCTGGCCCTGGCCGTGGTCACGCTGGCTGTTCTGGCGCCCATCGGTCGCGGCCTGCAGGGACATGTGCTGCGCCTGGTCCTGCTGGCGGACCTGACCTATCTGATCCTGTTGATCAGCTTCATCCTGGCCCGCATGGCGCGGCTGATATCGGACCGGCGGCGTGCGGCACCGGCTTCGCGGCTGCACGGACGCCTCGTGGCGATCTTTGGCGGGTTGGCGCTGGTGCCCACGGTGCTGGTCGCGCTGTTTGCCGGGCTTCTGGTCAATATCGGGCTGGAAGGCTGGTTCTCGGACCGGGTTCAGCAGGTGGTCACCACGTCGCAGGCGGCGGCCGAAGCGTATCAGGCCGAGCATCGCAGCGACCTGACCGAGGACGCGCGCGCCCTGGCGGGCGTCCTGACCCAGGCCGGCCGCGCCAATCCCCTGATCGAGGACGCCGAGATGCGCCAATTGCTGGCGCAAGGGCAGAGCCTGATCCAACGCGGCCTCCGAGAGGCTTATATCATCAACGGTGCCGGAGAGATCCGTGCCCGGGGTGAGCGGAGCTATCTGTTCTGGTACGAGGCACCCTCCAGCGATCAGTTGGACCGGGCGCAGACGGACGGCATCCTGCTGATCGAGGACTGGGACAACGACGAGTTCCGCGCCCTTGTTGCGCTGCCGCCGCTGGCCGATCGATATCTGTATGTCACACGCGATGTCGATGGCAGCCTGCTGGGGCTGGTCGACGACACGCGCGCGACGGCGGGCGATTATCGCCAGCTGGAGGCAATGCGCAGCCAGGTTCTGTTCGAGTTTTCGCTGGTTTATCTTGGGTTTGCGCTGCTGCTGGTGTCCGCTGCGATCTGGCTGGCGCTGTGGTTTGCGGGCCGCCTGTCGCGCCCCATCGGCATTCTGGCCCAAGCCAGCGAACAGGTGGGGCGGGGCAATCTCGACCTGCAGATCCCCGAGCCGCGCACGGGGGACGAGATCCAGACGCTGGGCCAAGCCTTCAACCGCATGACCCGACAGCTCAAGACGCAGCGCGAGGAATTGATCGAAAGCTATCGCGTCAGCGATGAACAGCGGCGGCTGTTCGACAACGTCCTGACCTCGGTCACGTCGGGCGTGATCGGACTGGACGCCGCCGGAGAGATCGATTTCGTCAACCGTTCGGCCAGTCGCCTCCTGGGGCTGGATGCCAAGGGGGATATCGATGCCCTCTTGTCCGAAATGGTGCCTGAATTTGCGGCCTTGTTCGAGCGGCTGTCCGCCTCGGTTGCTGAAACCGTGCAGGACGAGGTGCGCCTGATGCGCGAAGGACGGGTCGAAAGCCTGCTGGTCCGCATGGCGGTGCGGCGCGGCGCGGAGGGTGATCTGGAGGGCTACGTGGTGGCCTTTGACGACGTGACAGAACTGGTCAGCGCGCAGCGCATGGCCGCTTGGGGCGATGTGGCCCGCCGCGTCGCGCACGAGATCAAGAACCCCCTGACCCCCATCCAGCTGTCTGCCGAACGCCTGCGCCGCAAGTTCGGCCCTCTGACACCCGAAAGTGAACGCGCTGCACTGGAGCAGTACACGGACGTCATCATCCGCCAGACGAACGACCTGCGCCGCATCGTGGACGAGTTCAGCCGTTTTGCCCGCATGCCCGAGCCCGACCGTGCCGAAACGGATCTGGCCGCCCTGCTGCGCCAGGTCGTGCTGCTGCAACAGGATGCGCTGCACGGGGCTTTGCAGACGGATGTTCCGGACCAACCGGTGATCGTCGATTGCGATCCGGGCATGTTGCGCCAGGCGCTGACCAACCTTCTGAAGAACGCGGGCGAGGCGGTCGACGAGCGGCGCGGCGCGATGCCGGAGGATTGGACCCCTCGCATCAGCGTGACACTGGAAGCCCATCCCGAGGCGGTCTGCATCCGCATCATCGACAACGGGACCGGTCTGCCGGCCGACCGGTCCCGCCTGTTCGAACCCTATGTGACGCTGAAAAGCCAGGGCACGGGCCTGGGCCTGCCCATCGTCAAGAAGATCGTCGAGGAACATGGCGGCAGCCTGTCCCTGACCGATGCGCCCGAACCGCCGGGCGCCATGGCCGAGATCCGGCTGCCACGCGAGCGGCATCCGGTTCGGGCCCCCAAGACCAAAAGCAGACAAGAAAAAGACGAGGCGACACCATGAGCGACATTCTGATCGTCGATGACGAACGGGACATCCGGGAGCTGATCGCGGACATCCTGAAGGACGAAGGGTTCGAAACCCGTCTGGCTGCCAATTCCGACGAAGCCATGGGCGCGCTGAACGAGCGCGAGCCCTCGCTGATGATCCTCGACATCTGGCTGAAGGACAGCCGCATGGACGGGATCGACATCCTGAAGCAGGTCAAGCGCAACAACCCCGATGTGCCGGTCATCATCATCTCGGGGCATGGCAACATCGAGATCGCGGTCGCGGCCATCAAGCAGGGTGCCTATGACTTCATCGAAAAGCCCTTCAACATCGACCAGCTGATGGTGGTCATCAACCGTGCCATGGAAACCAGCCGGTTGCGCCGTGAAAACAGCACCCTGCGCCGGGGCGGCGACCGGGTGGCCGAGATGCTGGGCCATTCCGTGGCCTTCAAGCGGCTGCGCGACGGGCTGGACAAGGTGGCCAAGTCAAATGGCCGCGTGATGCTGGCGGGTGAACCCGGTACCGGTAAGGAAATGGCTGCCCGCTATATCCATGCCCATTCGCCGCGCGCCGGCGCCCCCTTTGTGACGGTCCCCTGCGCCACGATCGAACCCGAGCGCATGGAAGAGGTTCTGTTCGGCCGGGAAACGCCCGAAAGAGGGATCGAGCCGGGCTTGCTGGAGCAGGCGCATGGCGGCATCATCTATTTTGACGAGGTGGGCGACATGCCCATGGGCACCCAGCCCAAGATCCTGCGGGTCCTGACCGAACAACAGTTCGTGCGGGCCGGAGGTGCCGACAAGGTGCGGGTCGATCTGCGGGTCCTGTCCTCGACCAATCGAGACCTGATGGCGGAAATCGCCGCCGGCCGTTTCCGGCAAGAGCTTTATGACCGGCTGAATGTCGTTCCCATCGCCGTGCCCTCGCTGGCAGACCGGCGTGACGACATTGCGATCCTGGCGCGCCACTTCATCGAGCATTTCCACCGCACCCAAGGTCTGACCCCACGCGACCTGCCCGAGGAAACCGTAGCCGCCCTGCAGTCCATGCGCTGGCCCGGCAACATCCGCCAGTTGAGGAACGTGATCGAGCGCGTGCTGATCCTGGCCGAGGAAACCGGCGCGATCCAGCCTTCTGAGCTGGAGCCTCAGGGAGCCACCCCCGACAACAGTGACGCGCTGAGCCTCGGCCCCGCGGTCACCGCCATGGCCCTGCGAGAAGCGCGCGAGATGTTCGAACGCGAATACCTTGTGGCCCAGATCAACCGCTTTGGCGGCAACATCAGTCGCACGGCCCAGTTCGTGGGCATGGAACGCAGCGCGCTGCACCGCAAGCTCAAGTCGCTGGGTGTCGTCGGCGGCATGCGCAGCGACGACGAGATGGTGATGGGCAAATAGCGCCCTGCTTGCGTGTCCGCGCCTCGTGGCTTAGGCCAAGGAGGCGTCCCTGCAGGCGCGGACGGCAAGAGGGCTGTGGATGAAGATCATCATTTGCGGGGCTGGTCAGGTGGGGTGGCAGATCGCCCGCCACCTGTCCGGCGAGCGGAACGATGTCACCGTCATTGACAACAATCCTGAACTGATCCGCCGCGCCACCGATGCGCTCGACGTGCAGGGTGTCACCGGCTTTGCCAGCCATCCCGACGTTCTGGACCGCGCCGGCGCCCGCGATGCCGACCTGATTATCGCCGCGACCCATTCGGACGAGGTGAACATGGTCACCTGCCAGGTGGCCCATTCGGTGTTCCAGGTGCCGCGCAAGATCGCACGCCTGCGCAGCGGCGCCTATCTGGACGCCATCTACTCCGATCTGTACCGGACCGAACACCTGCCGATCGACGTGGTCATCAGCCCCGAGCGCGAGGTCGCGCTGGCGGCCTTGCAGCGTCTTTCGGCACCCTCGACCTTTGATGTCGAGACCTTCATGGACGGCAAGATCCAGCTGCTGGGCATCGATCTGGAGCCGGATTGCCCTGCGCTGAACACGCCGCTGCGGCAGCTGACGGAACTGTTTTCCAGCCTGCGGGCCATCGTGGCCGGCGTGCGCCGCGACGGGCGTTTATTCGCACCCGAGCCGGGCGACCAGTTGTTCGCACATGACCAGATCTATGTCTTCAGCCATGCCGATGACGTGGCCCGCACCTTGGATATCTTTGGCAAGCCGCCGCAAAAGCAGGAGCGTGTCGCCATCATCGGCGCCGGCAACGTGGGCCTGGCCGTGGCGCAGACGCTGGAGCGTCGCACCGAACGAATCCGCGCCAAGCTGATCGAGCGAGACCGGAGCCGCGCCGAATATGCCGCCGACCGGCTGGAGCGCACCATCGTGCTGAACGGCGACGGGCTGTCGGCCGAACTGCTGGACGAGGCCGGCGTGCCCCAGGCCGATGCGGTTCTTGCGGTGACCGATGACGACAAGACGAACATCCTGGCCTCCGTCCGCGCCAAGCAGGCGGGGGCCAAGATGGCCATCGCGCTGATCAACGATCCGACGCTGGTTCCGCTGATGGGGGCGCTGGACATCGATGCCTATATCAACCCCCGCTCGACCACCGTGTCCACGATCCTGCGCCACATCCGCCACGGGCGCGTGCGCGACATTTATTCCATCGGCGATGCCGAGGCCGAGGTGATGGAGGCGCAGGTCCTGTCGACCAGCCCCATGTCCGGCCGGGCGATCCGCGACATCGACTTTCCCGAAGGCGCGCTGCTGGGCGCGGTGCGCAAGGGCGACAAGGTGATCAAGCCCATGGCCGATACCCGGATCGAGGAAGGCGACATCGTGCTGATCTTTGCGCTGACCAAGGACGTGCCCAAGGTCGAGCGCCTGCTGCAGGTGTCGATCGATTTCTTCTGAGGAGCGCGCCATGACCCGCATCCTGCAGCGGCTGCCGCTTCTGATCCTGCTCAGCGGGCTGGTGGCGCTGATGATGCTGATCCCGGCCGCCTTTGCCTCGACCACGGGGCATGCGGCGATCGCGCGCAACTTCTTCTATGCGGCCCTGCTGATCCTGATCTTTTGCGGGCTGATCGGACTGGCCACCTCAGCCAATCCGCGGCCCCAACGCTCGCGCGAAACGCTGCTGACGATGCTGGGGGTTTACGGGCTTTTGCCCTTGCTGCTGGCGCTGCCCTTTGCCGAAAGCCAGCCCGATACCGGCTATTTCAACGCCTGGTGGGAGATGGTGTCGTCCCTGACCACGACCGGGGCCTCGCTTTATTCGGCGGACCTGCTGCCGCAGCCGCTGCACCTGTGGCGGTCGATGGTGGGCTGGATGGGCGGATTCTTCATCCTGGTTGCGGCCATCGCGATCCTGGCGCCCCTGCGCGTCGGCGGCTTCGAGATCATGTCCAGTCCTTATGGGCGGCAGGAATACATGCAGCACCTGCCGCGGTCCGCCGATCCGCGCCGGCCCTTGTCGCACCTGTCCGACCCGGGCTACGAGATGCGCCAGTCCGAAGCGATGGGCCGGCTGCTGCGCGCGACGCTGTCGGTGGGGCCTTTTTACCTGGGGCTGACGCTGGCGCTGTGGGTCGGGCTTCTGCTGCTGGGGGATCCGTCCTTTCTGGCACTGTGCCGCGCGATGGGAACACTGTCCACGTCAGGAATATCGCCGGTCATCGGCCCGACCGGAGAGATTTCGGGCGTGGCGGGCGAGATGCTGGTCTTTCTGTTCCTGATCCCGGCCCTGTCACGCCGCTTCTGGCCGGGCGGCTCCGCGCTGCATGCGACGGAGGCGCTGCGAGAGGACCCCGAGCTGCAGATGGCGCTGCTGATGGTGATCGTCGTTTCGGCCGTGCTGTTCCTGCGTCATTTCCTGGGCGCCATCGAAGGGGACGCGATGGGTCCCGAGGCACCCCGCACGATCATGCGCGACATTGGCGGCGGATTGTCTGCCCTGTGGGGGGTCGTCTTCAACACGCTCAGCTATCTGACGACAACAGGCTGGAACTCGGTCGACTGGCAGGGCGCACGGACCTGGTCGGGGTTGACGGCCCCGGGCCTGATTCTGGCGGGGCTGGCGCTGATGGGCGGCGGGATCGCCACCACGGCCGGCGGCGTCAAGCTGTTGCGCGTCTATGCCCTGGCCCGGCATGGAGAGCGCGAGATGGAGCGGATCGTTCACCCGAACTCGGTCGCGGGGGGCGGGCGCATCGCGCGCAGGCTTCGGCGCGAAGGGGCCTATCTGGCGTTCATCTTCTTCATGCTGTTCGCCCTGTCCATCGCCGCCGTCGTGGCTCTCGTCTCGATCCATGCGATCGAATTCGAAACCGCGACGATCCTGTCCGTCGCCGCGCTGACCAATACCGGGCCTCTGGCAGGCGCCATTCCCCTGACGCCCGCCTTCGAGGGAACGGCCGGTATCGCATCGGCCCCGTGGGAGGGCTGGTCGGGCCTTCCGATCTTCACCAAGGGCGTTCTGGCCTCGGCGATGATCCTGGGACGGATCGAGACCTTGGCCATCCTGGCCCTGTTTTCCCCGGAATTCTGGCGGCGCTGAGGCCGGGGTGTGGCCGAAATGGTATGCATTGACTTTCGCGAAACCCGGTGCGCTTGCATGGGTTGTTGCAACGCCCTAGATGTTACATTCGACAGGGACAGTGAAAAACGGACGAAAACAAATGGCTGGCGACAAGCAGAACCTGCAGGACGCATTCCTGAACCACGTCCGCAAGGCCAAGGTGCCTGTCACAATCTTCCTGATCAATGGCGTCAAGTTGCAGGGCGTCATCACCTGGTTTGACAATTTCTGCGTTCTGCTGCGCCGCGACGGCCAGTCCCAGCTGGTCTACAAGCACGCCATCAGCACCATCATGCCCGGCCAGCCGATCAGCCTGTACGAAGGTGAGGACTGATTGGCAGAGTTGACGGAAACCCAGGCCAGGCCGACCCGCGCCTATGTGATCCATCCGGACCTGGGCCGTGCCCGCACCCAGAGGCGCGAGCCTGAACATGCCTTGGCCGAGGCCGTGGCCCTGGCTCTGGCCCTGCCGGGCATCGAGATGGTCGGATCCGAGGTCACCAATATACGCGAACCCAATCCGGGCAAGCTGTTCGGCAAGGGCAAGCTGGCCGAGATCAAGCAGCGCCTGGACGAGGCCGAGGTCGAACTGGTCCTGATCGACGGCCCTGTGACGCCGGTGCAGCAGCGCAACCTGGAAAAGGAATGGGGCGTCAAGCTGCTGGACCGGACCGGGCTGATCCTCGAGATATTCGCCGATCGTGCGCGCACCCGTGAAGGCGTGTTGCAGGTCGAACTGGCCGCGTTGTCCTATCAGCGCACGCGGCTTGTGCGGGCTTGGACCCACCTCGAACGGCAGCGGGGCGGGCTTGGCTTTGTCGGCGGCCCTGGCGAGACTCAGATCGAGGCCGACCGCCGTGCCATCGACGAACAGATGACCCGCCTGCGCCGCCAGTTGGAACGGGTGGTCAAGACCCGCACGCTGCACCGGGCCGCCCGCGCCAAGGTGCCTTACCCGATCGTCGCGCTGGTGGGTTACACCAACGCCGGCAAGTCGACCCTGTTCAACCGCATGACCGGGGCCGAAGTTTTCGCCAAGGACATGCTGTTCGCCACGCTGGACCCGACAATGCGCGCGATCCGCCTGCCCGATGCGCAGGGGAGCAATTCCGGCCGTAAGATCATCCTGTCGGACACGGTAGGCTTTATCAGCGACCTGCCGACCGAACTGGTCGCCGCCTTCCGCGCCACGCTGGAAGAGGTGCTGGAGGCCGACCTGATCCTGCATGTCCGCGACATCAGCCATCCCGAGACCGAGGAACAGGCCGCCGACGTGGCCGAGATCCTGGACAGCCTGGGCGTCGACGAGGACGTGGCCGCCATCGAGGTGTGGAACAAGATCGACGCACTGGGTCCCGACACCCGTGCCGCTTTGCGCCGCACCGATGCTCGTACCGAAGGCGTTCAGGCCGTCAGTGCGTTGTCGGGCGAAGGGCTGGACGACCTGATTGCTGCCATTGACCATCTTCTGGGCGAGGTTCTGGACGAGCCGCGTGTCGAAGACCGGGTTGTTCTGGAATTCGGCGATGGCCGCCGCCGCGCTTGGTTGCACGAGGCGGGCGTGGTCGAGCGCGAGGAAGCGACCGAGGACGGGTTGCACCTGCATCTGCGCTGGACCGAGCGGCAGAAGGCCGGTTTCGAGGCGCTGACGCGCGAGGAAGAACCCGACGACGAGTGACGGTACGGTTCAAGCGCCCGATGCCCGCGCGCTTGATACGCAGCATCGCTGCCTAGGCCGGTCAACGGTGGCAAAGGCTGGCCGCCTCTGCCGAACTTTTTTGAATTGATGTGCTGACGCGCTTAGGACATCTCATGTGCCCAAGGGGGATTGGCGCCAGGCCTGGAAACGGTGATCGCCGCTGCCTGCGCGCCAAGTGCCAAGGCGGCACGGATCTGCTCCGGCGTGATCGTGGCGAGGCCCTCCTTGCTCAGCAGGCCTTGGCGATCGAGGCTGGCCAGAACTCCTGCATTGAACGTGTCCCCTGCACCGATCGTGTCGGCGACAGTGGTTCGGACGGCAGGGGCGCTGACGGTTTCACCGGCCCAGATGGCCTTGGCGCCGGCCTCTCCTCCAGTCTGCAGAACCAGTTTTGGGCCGCTTGCCAGAACCTGGCGCGCAGCCTCTTCCGGGGATAGGCCCGGATAAAGCCATTCGAGATCGTCCGAGGAAAGCTTGACGATATCGGCCATGGGCAGCAGGCGGTCCAGACGCGCACGATAGGCATCCGGTTCCGTGATGAAGAACGGGCGGATGTTCGGGTCGATCATGACGGGAAGACGGTCATGATGGTCCGCGACGAGCCCCTCGATGGTGGCGCCGCAAGGATCGGGAACCAGGCTGATGCCGCCGGCGAACAGGGCCGTGACACTGTCCGGCAAGGGGGCGATGTCGTCGCGGACCAACATGCGTCCGGCCGAGCCTTCGTCATAAAAGGAATAGCGTGCCTCTCCGTTGGTCAGCGTCACCAGCGCCAGCGTGGTCAGCCGGTCGGTGCGCGGGCAAAGGTCGGTATTCACGCCAGCCTCGGCCAAGGGTGCAAGGATCCGGGCGCCGAACGGATCCCGGCTGATCGGCCACAGATAGGCCGTGTCCTGGCCCAGGCGGCCCAGGGCGATGGCGGTGTTGTAAACGGCGCCTCCGGCCAGCGGCGTGAAAGAGCCGTCCTGCGGCACCATGTCGATCAGCGATTCGCCCGCACACAGGATCATGGTCGTTCCCTTTGGTCCTTAATATGATCCGTTCAGATACAGGAAAACCGATAGCGCAACCAGCGCCACCAGTATGGCCCCGGTGATTTTCCAGATCGACCAAGGACGTTCGCCCATGACGCGGCCGGACTGGCCATTGACGACGAACCGATAGCTTTTGCCGTTATAGCGATAAGCGGCTGTCCAGATCGGCAGCAGGATGTGCTTGAAGGTTTCCGCAGAAAAATCGCTGTCCAGTTGATCGATCCGCTGCTGGTCGCCACCGATGGCACGCCGCACGTCGCTGGCAATCACTTGGGCCATCTGGGCGCGGGCTGTCCTGTGGCCGTCGGCAAGGGGCACCGTGTAACCTTCGGCCTCGAAGCCGGACAGGAAGGCCGGATCATAGCGCGACAGCTGCGACAGGTCCCAAGGCGTCAGCGCATCCGTGAAACGCGGCGGAAGCGCAGTCGAGGCCAAAACCAGCACATCATTGAAATCGCGCGCCACCCGGCCCGAGGCAGGTCGCCAGCGGATGCGCGGCACCTGCTGGGCCACGCGCTGGTTGCGTCCGTTGACCTGCTGCGTGACCCAGACCGTTTCGTAATAAATATCGCCGCGCTGGCCGTGATAGCGACTTTCGCTGTGGGCATCGAAGGTCCAGAAGGGGGAATAGATCCCGGTCAGACGCCGGTCCTTGCGGGCATAGGCCGTCAACCCTGACGGCGCGAACCACAGCCCGCCCAGCCAGGACTTCATCGCATCGCGCGCCTGCGCCTCGGTCAGCACAAAGGGCAAGACACCCTGTGGCTTGAGGCGCCGCGTTTCGCCCGTGTCGGTGACGACCGGCGTAGCGCAAAATGGGCAGGCGCTGGCGTGATGCGTGTCGTCCAGATCGACCCGCGCCCCGCAATTGGGGCAGGACAGCGTGCGGACGGTCTGAACAAGGTCATCGGCGCCCGCATCCAGATGCAGGCCCTGCTGCAGCGGGATCTCTGCCAGGTCGGTGGACTTGTGGGCCGCATCCCATTGCAGTGCCGGATCGCCGGCCGTGCCGTCCTGATGGCGGCCGGGGGCGCGTGCCTCTCCGGGACCGATTGCCTGGTGATGGCCGCAATAATCGCAGACCAGCATCCGCTGATCGGGCTGAAAGCGCAGACTGGCCCCGCAGCGCGCGCAGGGAAAACGATGTTCCGCAGGACCGGGCATGTCAACCGGGCAGCGGAGGCGGCATCATGGTGAACAGCTGCGCCAGTTCCGGGACATCCTCGGCCCGCAGCCATCCGTCCTGGCCCGGACTCCAGACCAGCGTATCACGGTCAAAACGCCCCTCGGTCGCCAGCCGGCCCAGATGGGCGCGCCCGTAGGGTCCCTGTGCCGCCCCCTCCAGGGCCACATGCCAGACGGTCTCCACGGCACGGCCGGGCAGGGGCGGAGGTGTCGTGACCTGAGGCGCCGCGGCCTGCGGCACGGGCCCCCAGGGGCCGGATCGTGCCGCCCCCATCGCCGCCCCCATGGCCGCGCCAAAGCCCGCCCCCGCCGCGCCGGGATTGTCGGCCGCCTTCAGCAGTGCCTCCGAGGCAGCATATTGCCCGAAGCGATCCAAGTCGCCGATGATTCCCATGCTGGTGCGCTTGTCCAGCATGGCCTCGACCTCGGCAGGCAGGCTGATGTTCTCGATGTAGAACTCGGGCAGGGTGAGGCCATAGGTTTCGACGACCGGGGCGATGGCCTTGGCCACCAGACCGCCCAACTGGTCGGTGTTGGCCGCCATATCCAGAACCGGTACGTTGGAGGCCGCGATGGCGCGCGAGAACTCCTGCACAATAACGTTGCGGATCTGAAAGGTGATTTCGTCACGAGTGAAATCGCCGTCGGTGCCGACGATTTCCGACATGAAGCGCGCCGGGTCGGTCACGCGCATCGAATAGGTTCCGAATGCGCGCAGGCGGACGGGTCCGAATTCGGGATCGCGCGCGATGATCGGGTTGCGGGTACCCCATTTCAGGTCGTTGAAGCGCGTCTTGTTGACGAAATAGACTTCGGACTTGAAGGGGCTGCGAAAGCCATGATCCCAGTGCTGCAGGCGCGTCATCACCGGCAGGTTGTTGGTCTCCAGCAGATAGAGGCCGGGGCCGAAAACATCGGCCAGTTGCCCTTCATGGACGAAGACCGCGGCCTGACCCTCACGGACGGTCAGCTTGGCACCATACTTGATCGCGCGTCCGACCGTATCGAAGCGCCAGACCATTGTGTCGCGGCTGTCTGCGGTCCATTCGATGACCTCGATGAATTCGCCGCCCAGAATGTCGAAGATGGACATGGGATTTTCCTTGGTTCGGGCCTGCCGGAACAGGCCCGGATGTGGTTCAGGCAGCCTGGCCCAACAGTTCGGCCGCGATCTGGCGAACGATGGGGGCGGCTTCGGCTTCGGTCATGCCGGGGCGCAGGCGCCGGTCATAAAGGATCTGCAGCAGCAATTCGTCATGGCGGGTCAGCAGGGCGAATTCCTCGTCGTCGTTAAAAACCGAGGGACGCACCTCGAGACTGTCATTGGCCAGCCCCATGCCCTGTGCCAGCTCTTCATGGATGCAGGAGCTGCGCAGCAGGCGCGGCAGTTCGGCCCTGATCACCGCCACGGCATGGATATAATCGCCACGATTGCCCTGCGAATAGGCAAAAACAGAGCAGCTGATCGTCGCCGGCAAATCCGTCAGGATCGCCACGTCGCGCTGGGGAATGCCGGGAACCAGTTCCGCAAGGCGGGGTCCGATGGCGCGGCGTTCATCCTCGGTCACGACAAGGATGGTAAAATTGCCCCGCTCGGCCGTCATGGTGACCGGATGACGGGTCGCCGAGGCCAGGCGGCCGGCAAAATCAGCCACTTCGGACCGCCAGGCGGGGCGGGAAGCCGTGTCGATCGAGGCGCCGAATTCCAGCTGCATCCTTACGGGCTGTTCCCAGCGCCGCAGGGGGGCAGGGCGCGACCGAGCCTCCAGCCCCGCCGAACTGTGGCTGTACTCATCGCGCAGCGCGACGGTCAGAAAGTTGCGCGTGAGCATCTCGACGTCGATGGGCGCGTCCTGGGGCACACGGTCACGACGCAGGCGCCCTTGTGCCAACAGGCGCCGTTCGGCTGCCGCATAAAAGTCGCGCTGTGATCGGCTGGCGGCGCTGGCGTCCTGCGTGGCGGCCTGCGCGGCCGCATTGGACTCCCGGTTGCGTTCGGCCCGGGCACGGCGCAGTTCCGCCTGATCCATCGGCTCTTCCTGCACCTCGGGGCGGGAGGCAGGGCGCTCGACCGAAGCGGAAGGTTCGACCAAACTTTGCTGGCAGCCGGCCAAGGCCAGCAGGGCCGTCAGGCCCGCACCAAGGGTGCCGATCCGCAAGGGCGCAAGCCGCGGCAGTGTCATCTGCATCAGCGCCTCCCGCTCCGGTCGGTGATGGCACCCGGTTGACGCGACGAGGCCGAGGCCAGGGCATCGCGCAGTTCGGCCTCCATCCGCGTCAACTCGCCTTCGGCAGCGGCGCGGCGGGTGCGGCCTTCGTCGGCAATGCGCAGGCTGTCCTCGATGGTGGCGATCAGCTGGGCATTGGCAGTGCGCACGGCCTCGATGTCAAAGACGCCCCGTTCCGTTTCAGCCCGGATCGTCGCGTTGGCTTGGCGCAGGTTGTCAGCGTTGCGAGTCAGCAATTCGTTGGTCAGATCGCTGGCCTCGCGCACGGCGCGCGCGGCTTCGGCGCTGCGCTGGATGGTGACGGCCTGCGCCAGCTGGGTTTCCCACAAGGGCACCGTGTTTACCAAAGTCGAGTTGATCTTGGTCACCAGCGACTTGTCGTTTTCCTGCACCAGACGGATCGAGGGTAGCGACTGCATCGTCACCTGCCGCGTCAGCCTGAGGTCGTGGACGCGACGCTCCAGGTCGTCGCGCAGGGCGCGCAGGTCGCGCAGTTCCTGCGCCTCCATCACCTGGTCGGGCTGGGGCTTGGCGGTGACCTCGGCCTCCTTGGCGGGGATGTCTTCCATGTCCAGCTCGCGCAGCTTTTCCTCGCCCGCGGCGATATACAGCGCCAGTTCGTCATAAAAGGCCAGCGTGCGGTCATACAGGATGTCCAGCGACTTGACGTCCTTCAGCAGCTTCTGCTCATGCGCCTCCAGTTCGGCCGTGATGCGGTCGATCTGGGTTTGGACCTGTTCATAGTTGGCCACGAACTTGGCAAAGGGAGCCGAGCGGCCTAGCAGGCGCTCCCACCAGCTGCGGTTGCGCCGCATATCCAATTCGGTTGTGGAAAAGCCGCGGATGGTCGTGACCACCTCGCGCAGCGTGTCGCCGGCCGGCCCCACCTCCTTGGTCTTGACGTCCGCCAGCATGCGCTGGCTGATCTGCTGGAGATCGGCCTGCGCCCGGGTCCCGAAGCGCAGAATGGATCCGGAGTCCCTCAGGTTGATCTCGGCCATCCGGCGGCGGATCTCGGTCTGGGTGGCGGGATCAGCTTGGCTCAGACCCGATGGTGCGGGTGCCGGTTCGGGCAGGGCGGCCGCGGTCAGTGCGTCGATCTCGGCTTGGGTGGCCTCGGCGCGGCGGCGGGTGTCGTCGGTCATGAATGTCCCCTTGTCGGCCATCCGCGGGGCGGTGCTGGCGTTGCGCGACAGCATATGGCGAAATCTCGTCCTTTCAACGACAGGAGGGACGGAAAGTTTCGCGCAATGGCCGCATGGTGACAGGAGGAGGCAGACGGGCCGTACAGGCGCGGCCCGCCGACACAAGGTTCAGGCTGCAGCGCTGCGGTCGCCGAAGCGGCCATAGAAGCTGTCGCCCCGTTCGGCCATCTCGCGCAGCAATTTGGGCGCGGCGAAACGCTCGCCATGGGCGGCGGTCAGGCGCTCGCAGATCTCGACCGCGCGAGGGGCGCCCAGCATGTCCAGCCAGCCGAAGGGCCCGCCTGACCAAGGCGCAAAACCCCAGCCCAGAATTGCGCCCACGTCTCCCTCGCGGATGTCCTCCAGAACACCATCCTCCAGCGCGCGCACCGCTTCGAGGCTTTGCGCGAACATCAGGCGGTGCTGGATGTCATGCAGTTCCGGCTGGTCCTCGCCACGCGGATAGCGTAATGCCAGCCCTTCCCAGAGGCCCTGCCGCTTGCCGTCCTCATAGGCATAAAAGCCTGCATTCCCCTTGCGGCCCATCCGGCCCTGGTCGGCCATCCAGAACAACACGTCATCGACGGCGCCGTCAGGATAGGCTTCGCCCATGGCCGCACGGGTGGCCTTGGCGATCTTGACGCCAAGGTCGATTGAGGTTTCGTCCACCAGCTGCAGCGGACCAAGGGGCATGCCCATCAGCTTGGCCGCGTTTTCGATCAGCGTGGGGTTCACCCCTTCGCCCACCATGCGGATCCCTTCGTTGATGTAAGGGATGATGCAGCGGTTGGCGTAAAAGAAGCGGGCGTCGTTCACCACAATGGGCGTCTTGCGGATCTGGCGCACGAAATCCAGCGCCTTGGCAACGGCGCGGGGCCCGGTCGCCTCGCCCTTGATGATCTCGACCAGCATCATCTTGTCCACGGGACTGAAGAAGTGGATGCCGATGAACTGGTCGGGCCGCGCGCTGGCGCGGGCCAGGTCGCTGATCGGCAGGGTCGAGGTATTGGTGGCAAAGATCGCATCGGACGGGATCACCGCCTCGACCCGCCGGGTCACGTCCGCCTTGACGGCGGGATCCTCGAACACGGCCTCGACGATCAGGTCGCAGCCTTCCAGCGCGGCATAATCGGTGGTGGCGGTGATCCGGGCAAGCACCTGCGCCTTCTTGTCGGCGGTCGCCTTCTTGCGGCTGATGGCCTTGTCCAGCAGCCCTTCGGAATAGGACCTGCCCTTGTCGGCACTGTCCTGGGACGCGTCGATCAGCACGACCTCGATCCCGGCCATGGCGCTGACATGGGCGATGCCCGCGCCCATCATGCCCGCGCCGAGGATGCCGACCTTCTTCACGGACTGGTCGGGCGCTTCGGGACGATTCGCACCTTTTTCCAGTGCTTCCTTGTTGATGAACAGGCTGCGAATCATCGCGGTCGAGGACGGGTTCATCAGCACATTCGTAAACCAGCGCGCCTCGATCTTCAGCGCCGTGTCAAAGGGCACCATGGATCCTTCATAAACCGCCGACAGCATCGCCTTGGCGGCGGGATAAACGCCCATCGTCCTGCCATGCACCATGGCGCTGGCGCCGACAAAGGTCATGAAGCCCGCCGGATGAAAGGGCTCGCCCCCGGGCATCTTGTAACCCTTGGCGTCCCAGGGCTTGACCAGATCGGCATCGCCCGCCTGCAGCACCCAGGCGCGGGCGGCCGCCAGCGGGTCCTCGACAACCTCGTCGATGATGCCGGCGGCCTTGGCCTTCTTGGGCTCGTTCAGCTTGCCTTCCAGCAGGAAAGGGGCCGCGGCCATGGCGCCCAGCTTGCGCGTCAGGCGGGTCGTGCCGCCCGCGCCGGGAAAGATGCCCACCATGATCTCGGGCAGGCCGATCTTGGCGCTGGGGTTGTCGGCGGCAAAGATGCGATGCGTGGCCAGAGGCAGTTCCAGCCCGATGCCAAGTGCCGTGCCGGGCAGGGCCGAGGCGACGGGCTTGCCGCCTTTCTTCGTCTTCGGGTCCATGCCCGCCAGCTCGATCTTGCGCAAAAGGTGGTGCAGGGTCATCACCCCGTCAAAGACGCCCTGCGCGCCGCCCTGGTCCTTCATTCCCGCAATGACCTTCAGGTCCATCCCGGCGGCAAAGTCCTTCTTGCCGCTGGTGATGACGATACCCTTCACGGCCGCGTCGGCCAGCGCCTGATCGATCAGGTCGTTCAGCTGCAGGGCGCCGTCCATCGACAGCACGTTCATGGACTTGCCCGGCACGTCCCAGGTGATGATCGCGACGCCGTCGGCGTCTTTCTCCATGGTGAAATCGGTCATGTCGTTTGCCCTCACACGCGCTCGATGATGGTGGCCGCGCCCATGCCGGACGCGATGCACAGCGTGGCGAGGCCCACGGTCTTGTCCTGCCGCTCAAGCTCGTCCAGCAAGGTGCCGATGATGATTGCGCCCGTGGCGCCAAGCGGATGACCCATGGCAATGGCCCCGCCGTTCACATTGACCTTGCCCGGATCGACTTGGAACGCCTGCATGAAACGCAGAACGACGCTGGCAAAGGCTTCGTTCACCTCGATCAGGTCGATGTCGCTGATCGACATGCCGCTGTCGGCCAGAATCCTTTCCGTCACTGGAACAGGGCCGGTAAGCATGATCGTGGGGTCGGTCCCGATCTTGGCGGTGGCGCGGATGCGGGCGCGGGGCTTGAGGCCGAAGGCGCGGCCGAACTCCTCGTTCCCGATCAGGACGGCAGCGGCGCCATCCACGATGCCGCTGCTGTTGCCGGCATGGTGGATGTGGTCGATATGGGTCAGGTGCGGGTATTTGAGCATCGCCACCTTGTCAAAGCCCGGCATCACCTCGCCCATGTCCTTGAAGGCGGGCTTCAGCTTGGCCAGATCCTCGGTCGTGGTGCCGGGGCGCATGTATTCGTCGCGATCCAGGATCGTCAGGCCGTTCTGGTCCAAAACTGGCACGACGGACTTGCCGAAACGCCCTTCTTCCCAAGCGGCGGCGGCGCGGCGCTGGCTTTCGACGGCCAGTTTGTCGGCCTCTTCACGGGAAAATCCGTATTCCGTCGCAATGATGTCGGCACTGATGCCCTGCGGCACGAAATAGGACCGCATCGCCAGTCCGGGATCCACGGCGATGGCGGCACCATCGCTGCCCATGGCGACGCGGCCCATCATCTCGACCCCGCCAGCGATATAGGCCTGGCCCGCGCCGGCCTTGACTTGGTTGGCGGCCAGGTTCACCGCCTCCATCCCACTGGCGCAGAAGCGGTTGATCGACAGGCCGGGGATGCGCTGGTCCAGATCCGAGGCCAGCACGGCCGAGCGTGCAAGGCAGCCGCCCTGCTCCTTGACCTGGGTGACGTTGCCCCAGATCACGTCCTCCACGGCGTGACCTTCCAGATGGTTGCGTTCCTTGACGGCATTCAGAAGGCGGGCCGACAGTGCCAGCGAGGTGACTTCGTGCAGGCTGCCGTCGGTACGGCCCTTGCCGCGCGGCGTGCGGGCGGCGTCATAAATGAAGGCGTCGGTCATGTGTCCTCCTTGGGTGCCCGATCGGACGGGTTGCCGGGCATCAGGTCATAAGGGTGTTTCCAGCCGGGCAGGGCGGCGATGCCATCCAGCCAGCGATCGATATGGGGCCAATGGGCGCGGTCGAAGCCGAAGGGCTCGGGATAGAAGAGATAGCCGCAAAGCGCGAAATCGGCGACGGTCGGGCCGCCGGGGGCGACCCAGTCGCGTTCCGCCAGATGATCGTCCAGAACCTGATAGGCTGTCCTGAGCCGCCCTTGCAGGTATTCGGCCGCGCCAGCAGGACGCTTGTCCGCGGGCAGGAAATTCAGAAGAAAGCGCGCAGGACCAGCCTGGCCCGACATCTTGTGATTGTCGAACATCAGCCAGCGCAGCGTTTCGTTCCGGTCGCTGCCCAGAAAGCTCCCGGTCCGTTCGGCCACATGCAGCTGGATGACCGCGGACTGGGTCAGCGTCAGGTCGCCCTCACGAAAGACCGGCACTTCGCCCATGGGATTCAGCGCGCGGAAGGCCGGGCTGCGCCCTTCGCCGTTGAAGAAGTCGACAAAGACCGGCTGCCAGTCATAGCCGGCCAGCTGCATCGTCAGCGCCGGCTTGTATGCATTGCCGGATTCACCAAAACACCAGAGTTGCGCAGTCATCTTTCCTCCGAAACACCGGGGCTTTGCGCACCCGGACCCTGCGAGATGTTTTCATGAAGAAGGGACGGGTGGTCCCTTCTTCAAGATCTGAGCCCCGGCATCAGGCATTGCGGGGCGAAACGCCTGTCACCGTTGAAGGAGAAGGCCGTGGCCCACACCTGACGCCGGAGCACGGACAGGCGATTCCCCAACCCTTGGCCCGATATTCGGACAGGCGCGACAGCGACTCAGAACGCCGCCGCCTCCAGTTCCATCACCGTGGTGCCGCCGCTCTGGATGCGTGCCAGATGCGTCGCCGTCATCGGCAACTGACGCTTCATGTAGTAACGGCCCGTGATCAGCTTGGTCTTGTGGAAACCTTCGTCCGCGGTTCCCGCATCCAGTGCCGCCTGGGCCGCGACGGCCATGCGGGCCCACATGTAGCCCAGGGCCACATGACCGAAGAGATGCATGAAGTCATAAGAGCCCGACAGCGCGTCGGACGGGTTCTTCATGCCTCGCTCCATGAAGAACATGGCCGCGTTTTGCAGATCCTTGGAAGCGGCCTTCAACGGGGCGACAAAGTCGGCCTGCAGCGCCTCGCTTTCGGCATATTCCTTGCAGAACGCCTTGATGATCTCGAAGAAGGCCATCACATGCCTGCCGCCGTCCTGCGCCAGCTTGCGCCCCACGAGGTCCAGCGCCTGGACGCCATTGGCGCCTTCATAGATCATGGTGATCCGGGCATCGCGGACGAACTGGCTCATGCCCCATTCCTCGACATAGCCATGCCCACCCAAGACCTGCTGGGCCAGCACGGTAGTGTCGAAACCCCTGTCGGTCAGGAAGCCCTTGATGACCGGGGTCATCAGCGACACCAGCCCTTCGGCATCGGCATCATCGGCCAGGTGGCCACGGTCGATCAGATGGGCACCCCACAGGGTCAGCGCGCGAGCACCCTCCAGGAAGGACTTCTGGTCCATCAGGCTGCGGCGGATGTCCGGATGCACGATCAGCGGGTCGGCCGCACCGGCCGCATTCTGCGCACCGCTCACGGCACGGCCCTGCAGGCGGTCCTTGGCATAGGCCAAGGCGTTCTGATAGGCGGGCACCGCGCAGGCGTAACCCTGCAGGCCCACGCCGATCCGGGCCTCGTTCATCATCGTGAACATGGCGCGCATGCCCTTGTGCAGGTCGCCCAGCAGCCAGCCCCTTGCACTGTCATAGTTCATGACGCAGGTCGCATTGCCGTGGATGCCCATCTTGTGCTCCAGCGCACCGACGGTCACGCCATTGCGGTCGCCCAGCGCGCCATCCTCGTTCACCAGGAACTTCGGCACGATGAAAAGGCTGATGCCCTTGGTGCCCTCGCCCCCGCCGGGCGCCTTGGCCAGCACCAGGTGGATGACGTTTTCCGCCAGGTCGTGATCACCGGCCGAGATGAAGATCTTCTGTCCCGTGATCAGATAGCTGCCGTCGTCCTGCGGCTCGGCCTTGGTGCGCAGCAGGCCCAGGTCCGTACCGCAATGCGGCTCGGTCAGGTTCATCGTGCCGGTCCAGTCGCAGCTGACCATCTTGGGCAGATAAGTGCGCTTCTGCGCCTCGGTGCCATGGACATGGATGGCGGAGTAGGCGCCGTGCGTCAGCCCCTGGTACATGTTCAGCGCCATGTTGGCGCTGACGAACAACTCTCCCGTCGCGACGCCCATGATATAGGGCATGCCCTGACCGCCATATTCCGGGTCGCAGTCAAGTGCCGTCCAGCCGCCTTCCCGCAGGGCGGCAAAGGCCTGGCCAAAGCCTTCGGGCGTCCGCACGATCCCATTTTCCAACCGGCAGCCTTCACGGTCGCCCACGATGTTCAGGGGCGCCAGGACATCGGCCGCCAGCTTGCCGGCCGCGTCCAGCACGGCTTCGGTGAATTCGGGTTCCAGATCATCATGACCGGGCAAGCCGCTGCGCGACACCTCCAGGACGTCGTGCAGAAGGAATTGCAGGTCGCGGATCGGCGGAGTGTAGATCGGCATGGCGTTATCCTGTGGGATGTTCGTGAGTGGCGGCGGTCAGCCGGTCTTCCGCGTCGAGGATCTGGGTGCGCAACTGAGCGATCGCCTCGCTGAGTTCCGCATATTGCTGTTCCATATCCGCAAGCCGCGCCCGCCCGATCTCGATCGTCGCAGCGATCTGGGCCCGGTTCGTGCCACCGGGCTCATAGAGTTCCAGCAGCTGGCGGATCTGCTCCAGGCTGAAACCGAAACGCTTGCCGCGCAGGATCAGCGTCAGCCTGGCCCGGTCGCGCCGGTCATACAGGCGATGCTGGCCCCGGCGCTGCGGAAAGATCAGTTCCCGCGCCTCGTAGAATCGCAGCGTGCGCGGTGTCACATCATACGCATCGCACATCTGGCGGATGGTCATCAGCGTGTCGGACATGGTGTGCGGCTCCTCCTCGACCGGCGTTCCGTCCTTGCCTTGTACATAGCCCCAGGTTGACGCGAACGTAAGCAAGACGCCGCGTCACGGCGGGTCTGCCGCCGCGTCAGGGATCGCCTTCCGGCGCCATGCGCGCCAGTTCGGCAACCGTGGTCTGGCGCAGTTGATCCAGATCGACGCGTGCCGTGCGCAGATCCGCGATCTGGCCATCCAGAACCGCCAGCTGCCGTTCCGCCATGTCGATCCAGACCTGGTACTGTTCGCGCGACCCCTTCTTGTCATAGATCTGCAGCCACTGCCGGATTTCCTCCAGGGAAAATCCGAAGCGCCGGCCGCGCAGGATCAGTGTCATCCGCGCAACCTCGCGCGGGCCGTAAAAGCGGGCGCGCCCTTCGCGGCGCGGCTGAAGCAGTTCTATGTATTCGTAATAGCGCAAGGTCCGGGGCGTCACGTCGAACCGGGTGCACATCTCCTTGAAGCTGATCTGGTCGTCCGGCATCCGCGCCTCCGAGAGTTCCCTTAGCGTCAACCTAAGCGCAGCGGTCTTCATTCTCAACTAAAGACTCATGCTCTGGTTCGAAGGGGTTGAGCCTGCGGGCGCCCGGGCGCTATTCCTCGATGAACCAAGGAGGGTCGGATGACCGAACAGGATCAGGCTGAGGATCACGCCCGCATCGCGCAGGCCTTTATCGAGACGATCCCGCATGCGCGCGCCCTGGCCATGCGCGTCGACGAGATCGGCGAAGGGCGGGCGGTCATCAGCATGCCCTGGGCCGAACATCTGGTCGGCGATCCGCGCACCGGCGTGATTCATGGCGGTGTTGTTTCGGCGCTGATGGATACCTGCTGCGGAGCGGCGGTGATGGCCCATCCGACCGGGCCGCAATCGACCGCGACGATCGACCTGCGCATCGACTACATGCGCGCGGCCACGCCCGGCCAGCGGATCACGGCGCGGGCCGAATGCTATCACATGACCCGCAGCGTGGCCTTTTTGCGCGCGTTCGCGCTGGACGAGGACGGAGAAAATCCCGTTGCCGCGGCCACCGGCGCCTTTACCGTGGAAAGGTAAGCCATGGCCGACCGTAACGAGCCCCTGCACCAGATCAAGTCGCGCCGCGACAGCGCGTTGAGCGCCATGGTGTCCGGCGTACCCTACATGACCTGGCTCGGCATCCGCTTCGACCGTCGCGGAGACGAGCTGACGGCCATCCTGCCTTATGACGACAAGCTGATCGGAGATCCGAGGCTGCCGGCCATCCACGGCGGCGTGACGGCCGCCTTTCTGGAAACCACCGCGATCATCGAACTGGGGTGGGCCGCCATGTGGGAGGATCTGGAATCAGGCCGCATCGCCCCCGACGCGGCCGTGCCCGACAGCCTGCCCCGCCTGCCCAAGACCATCGACTTTACCGTGGATTATCTGCGATCCGGGCTGCCGCGCGATGCCTATGCGCGGGCCCGGGTGGTGCGGTCGGGGCGGCGTTATGCATCCGTCCATGTCGAGGCATGGCAGGACAACCGTTCGCGCCTGATGGCGCAGGCCACGGGGCACTTCCTGATGCCGCAGCCATGAGCGACCTGACCCACCGGCGCGTCCTGAACATCGCTGTTCCCATTGTCCTGTCCAACCTGACCGTGCCGCTGCTGGGCCTGGTTGACACGGGGGTGGTGGGACAGCTGGGTCTGCCCGAGGCCATCGGCGCCGTGGGGATCGGGGCGATCATCCTGACCTCGATCTATTGGATCTTTGGATTCCTGCGCATGGGCACGTCCGGCCTGGTGGCGCAGGCCCATGGTGCGGGCGATCAGGCCGAGGTGGGGGGGCATCTGCTGCGTGCGCTGGCCATCGCGGCGGCGGCCGGGCTGGTCTTCATCGCCTTGCAGATCCCGATCACGTGGGCCGCCTTCCGGCTGGCCCCGGCGTCGGACGCGGTCGAGGCCTTGGCTCGTGATTACCTAGCGATCCGCATCTGGGGGGCACCGGCCACCATCGGTCTTTATGCAATCACCGGCTGGCTGATCGCGGTCGAGCGGACCCGCGCCGTGCTGGGTTTGCAGCTGCTGCAGAACGGGCTGAACGTCGCACTGGACCTTTGGTTCGTGCTGAGCCTTGGGTTGGGCGTGGCGGGCGTTGCCTGGGCCACGCTGGTTGCCGAATTGTCGGGTCTGGCACTGGGGTTGTGGTTGGCGCGGCATGTGCTGGCGCGTGCGGTCGGGGTCGCGCGGGATACGGCCAGCCTGTTTGCGCGGGACAAGCTGAACCGGCTGGCGCGCGTGAATGGCGACATCATGATCCGTTCCGTCCTGCTGCAGGGCTGCATGACCAGCTTCCTGTTTCTGGGCGCGGGGCAGGGCGATGTGCCTTTGGCCGCCAATCAGGTGCTGTTGCAGTTCCTGGCGCTGACCGCCTATGCGCTGGACGGCTTTGCCTTTGCGGCCGAAAGCCTGGTTGGTCAGGCCGTGGGGGCCGGGCGTCCCGATCGTGTTCGGCGCGCCAGCCATCTGACCTCGGTCTGGGGGCTGGGCGGGGCCGTGCTGCTGGGCCTGCTCTTCGTTGTAGCGGGCGGGCCGATCATCGACCTTCTGACCACCTCGCCCGCGGTGCGGGCCGAGGCGCGGCTTTATCTGCCTTGGCTGGGCCTTGCGCCGCTGATCGGCGTGGCGGCATGGATGCTGGACGGAATCTTCATCGGCGCCACCCTGACCCGAGAAATGCGTGTGGCGATGATCCAGTCGGTGGCAGTCTTCGTGGTGGCCGTGCTGGTCCTGCCGCCGGTCTTCGGCAACCATGGCCTCTGGGCTGCGCTGATGGCCCTGAACACGGCGCGGGCCCTGACGATGTTCCGCCTGTATCCACGAGCCGAAGGCGCCGCGCAGCCGGCCTGAGATGCTGCGCCGGGTGAACATGCGCGCATGAAAAAGGGGCGTTGCCGCCCCTTCCCGTGTCGCCCTCCGGTGTCGGGCTTCAGCTTTCGTCGGCCACCTGGCGGCGCGCCTCGTCCATCAGCTGGGCCATCTTGGCACGGATGGTGGCGGCGTCGGCCTTGCCGGACAGGTCGGCCTCGACCTTGCGGAACACGTCCTCTTCACCCGGTTCCTCGAAGTCCGAAGTCACGACGCTCATGGCATAAGCACGGGCGTCGTCGCCTGTCTTTCCCAGAACGGCCGCCGCCCATTCGCCCAGCAGGCGGTTGCGCCGCGCCTCGGCCTTGAAACGCAGGTCGGCGTCATGGGCGAATTTGGCCTCGTAGGCGCGTTCACGGTCGTCGAACGTGGACATGGGTCACTCCTGGCTGTCTTGTGTTTCAGATATGCCTGTCGGTCCGGCTTGTCGCAAGCCTCGTATTGCCCCCGACGGCCTTTCCGAGGTAAGCGGCATCTTCAGGGACATGCGAAAGGACGGTGGGCCCATGGCACCGCGGCGCAAGAAGGTT
>NZ_JBKGUN010000133.1:0-10395 GCF_046462195.1 Paracoccus sp. (in: a-proteobacteria)
TGGGTGGTCATGCCGCTCCCGTGGCGAACCTGCCCATAGTGCGTCCTTCCATTCCCAAGAAGCAATCGCACCATCAAAACCTGCGATCAAATAGCAAAGGGGCAAGGGACCATGACAACTCATCCCGTGCTGAACAGGCTGCAGTTAATGACGCCATCACCCTAAAGAGAAAAAGATGAACCCGGATCGACGTAGAAGATGTGGTCTTCGATCGAACGGACCTTGACCATGTCGGGAGCCCAAGACGGTGACACGGCGGTTGTGTGATAATGGTCCGCCCCCTTGAGTTCAGGCATCGGCCCGTCGATCAAGGCATGGGCTGCAAATTGGACAGCCTTGCTCCAAGCCTTCATGTCAGTGATCGGCGGAAAGTCATAGCGCGTGGTCATGAAACTGAACTGCCTTGGGACCACGTTGTCACAGGCGGTGTTACCCCATCGGTGGGGAACCGCAGCGCGTTGAAGGATCACCGATGCAACAGCGCGCTGGCCAAGGTCGCTCTGGTCGCGTGCTTCGTGATAAATCGCGACGGCGATGCAGGACAGATCGCTGGCGTTGCGCAACGACTGAGGCGGCAGCGGCACGGCTGCGCCCCTGACGATCTGTTCCGGCGTGGGGGGACGGGAAAACGGCCGCGTCGTCGTGACCTCGAGCGGCCGTGGCGCGGGAGGCACCGTGCTCGTGAGTATCAACCGCCGCTGGTCACGCACCGTGAGAGGAGGTGTCAGCGGGACATCCAGAACCTTTGGATGCATGGGTGCGGAACGAGGCTGATCAAGGGCGACTTTAGGGGCCTCGGAGTCCTTTAGACCCACGAACGATAGAATGGCCATGGCAACCACCAACCCAAGTGCCATCGCCGCAGGTATTGGCCAATATGCTAAGCCATTGGCCGCATGTCGCGGGTAAACGCTCTTGTCGGTGCGGGTCAAGGCTCTTGGCTTGCAGGAAACGACAAGAGCAATGGTCTTGGCGAAGAACGCTCGGATCATTGGTCAATTCCTTCGATTGCTCCTGAAACGGCGCAAGGTGCGAAAGTGTTCCCCGAAAGCCATACTCTGGCGGAATACCGCTCAAGAGACGGGCGCGGCTGCTTTCAGGCAGTGTATATCAGGCAGTCGGATCCGAACTTTCCCCTGTGATTACAAAGCAGGTTGTTTTCTGCAACGGCACGGCAAAACGAAATGCTGGGCCGGTCGGCAGGAAAGGCAGCGATGCTGCTGGCAACCTGTGGTTGGGAGAGCGTATCTATCTCTGACCGAACACTCACTGGCGCGTATAAGCGTTTGTTTTTTAAACAAATTTCTCTCGAAACGCAGGGGCAACAACGACAATCTGCTGGGACAATATCTTTGGAATGCAGCGATGGCTTCTGCGCCTGAAGCGGAAGCATTTGCAATAGAGGCGCCCGGCGCATTGAGCAGGTTGAGATACTGAGCCTTCAACTAACGCTGGACCATCAGACGTCCCGTCGACTCCTCAAATGCCCGGTGAGCGACTGTGCGAGATATAAATTTTCTGTACAAAACCCTCCCGACGGCCTGACAGACAAATCTGAGGCAATCGTTATCCGCATTCTTGGCAAACGGTGCAGGTCCGGCCGCTGTCCAGAACGCTGATCATGATGCGCATCACAGTGAATTTTTTAGATCTGCCTTGGCCTGCCGTTCCCGAAGAGCATTGCAAACGCTTGCGTCATCGCGGACAGAAACGATCTGCTGCAGCAACACCTGTTCGAACGGTTCCGTCGCTGCCGCTTGGCAGGGCGGCATCCTTGCCGATAAGAGGCGATGCACCGACCATCCTCTCTCCGCCTCCTTTGCCTGACCTTGCTTGCGGTTGTCGGCAGGGCCCTTGCATCGGCCCCTTTGGCTCGCGGCGTTCCCCCAACCGAGGAAGTACGACTTGAGGCGCTCGTGCTGTCGGGCGGCTCATTGTTGGACCTGTGCCTGCAGGATGAACTCGAACATCGGCACGGACCCCGCTGTTCGCTCCGCCACATGATCACGGGCAGCGACCTGCCTCGGGCCGACCTCTGCCTGATCGGCATCGAAGGGATAATCGCGCCGACCATCATCTTTCCGCAAGCTGAATGCACAATTCTGCGCTTCCGCGATCCGGCAGCACCCCTGCGCGCTTCTCTGACAGCACGACCTGATCCATTTTATCCGGCATTCAAGTACCCTTTGGGGCGCATCCTGACAGGTTATCTTTCATGCAATCTCATGGCAACTCGTCCGCAAGGACGACACAGAATTCCCTGCGTCCGTTCCTGATGCGGCTTTACTTTCATATCGGGCTTTTGTCGGCCCGTTCCTGTTCATCGCGGCATTCAGCGGCATTTTTTATATGCTGACACCGCAGATCGGATCCCAAGCGGCGCAAGTCTTCATCAGAAATGATTTCAGCGTTTCGGCCATAAGGCCCGCGCCTGCTGACAGCCCGATAACCCGCATTCTCTTCTCGGACGGCACACTGGAACCATCCGAGAACAGGACCATCTTCGTCGGCCCGGTGGACCTGACGATCAGGGGCGACATGACCACCTATGGCACCAGCGGCATCCTACCCTTCCGCATGCGGCTGGACTATCTGCATCGCAACATGATGCTGGGGAATGGGGCAATACTACAGCGAGCCTGCGGCGTTCTGGCTGTGGGTCATGGTTCTTGGAAGCCTTGCTCTCTGGGTGACGCGGGCGCGCTGTCGGCGCACGGTGACAGACATGCCGCCCGCACAACGGCACCGTTGGATTCATGGATCCCTTGGCGTTACCTTGGCAGTCGGCCTGATCTTCTTGTCCGTTACCGGCCTGACCTGGTCACCGGCTGCGGGTGGGCGGATTGTGGCAGCCTGCGCGTCGCACTTGGCCTCGTCACGCCTTCTGTCAGCCTAACGCTGGACACGGAAACGCATCCAATGGTGCATGCTCACCCCACCACGACATTCCAAACCTGACAGCGCGCCAGAATCGGATGGCGGAACTCGATGCCGTTGTGGCCACGGCACGCGTGGCAGGGCCCGGCTCACCTTTTGTGGGAATCCGAGTGTCGAATCCTAGGCAGGCATGGTCCGTGCGCGAATATGATCGCCGCTGGCCCACGCAAGCGGAGGCGATTGCCCTCCATTCCGAAACCTTGGCTGTCACGAGCCGCGCAGACTCCAAGAGTTTTTCGCTGGTGCCAAAGCTGATCCGCTGGGGCATTGACCTGCACATGGGCTGCTGTTCGGCCTGCCGAACCGGATCCTGATGGCATTGATCGCCTTTGGCCTGATGGTTACCATCGTCTAGGGCTATGTCTTGTGTGGGGGCAGGCGCGTGGCGGCAAAGCCCTTGTCGCTGGCCTGGACGAGGCTGTCGCCGAGGTCCCGTCTGGTATGGGTGCTGCTGGTCTGCGTTCTGGGCTGGCCGCTGCCGATGATGGGTTTCAGCCTGGCCCTGTTCCTGATCATCGACATACGGCGCGCGCTGCTTGTCCGGCAGACCGCATGAAAGGCCGGCCCTTTGCGCAGGATTGACCCGCGGACCATTTTCGGTCATTTCCTGTTCCGATGGTTCCCGAGACGGCCAAGCCTGATCGGGTGAAAAGGGAACGTGGTACGGTGTAGCCATCAGGCGCCAAGTCCACGACTGCCCCCGCAACTGCAAGCGGCAGTCGACCCCTCGATGCCACTGGCGCCCCCGGCGCCGGGAAGGCTGAGAAAGGCCGCGATCCGCAAGTCAGGAGACCTGCCATCATGATCTTGACCTACCCGGGCGGGGTGCCCCGGAAGGAGACCACGATGCGCCTTGGCGGGCCCGGAACGCGGACAACCGCTAGATCCTGCAGCAAAGGGCCTTGGCCCTTTCCGGCTCGCGTGCCTTCCCTGACCCCGTCCTTCCCCAGATGAAGGACGATCAACGTGACCAGACTTGCCGCATCCATCGCCATCGCCGTGACCTGTGCACCGGCTGCATGGTCTTCGCCGACCACCTATCCGCTGACCATCGTGAACTGCGGCCATGAACTGACCTTTCCCGCGCAGCCCGACAACGTTGTCTCGATCGGACAGTCCACGACCGAAATCCTTTACGCGCTTGGCGCGGCGGACCGCATGGCCGGCACCGCCCTTTGGTTCAACGAGGTTCTGCCGGAGTACGCGGATGCCGATGACGGCGTCGAACGGATCAGCGACAACATGCCCAGCTTCGAGGGCGTGGTGAACAAGCGGCCCGGCTTCGTGCCGACCATGTTCGAGTGGATGATCGGAGAGCAGGGAGCCGTCGGCACGCGCGCGCAGTTCTCGGATCTGGGCATTCCGGCCTATGTCATGCCTGCAGATTGCCAGGGCAAGGACAACCTTGTCGGCTCCGATGGCACCCGGCTTGCACCCTTCGACATCGCAACACTTTATCAGACCATTACCGAAATGGCCGAAATCATGGACCGTCGCGAAGCGGGTGCCGCGCTGGTCCATGACCTGAAGACACGCGAGGCTGACGTTGTCGCACTTGCCCAGGCGCTGGATCTGCCGGACGCATCGGCGGCCGTCTGGTTTTCGTCCCCTGACCTTCAGCTTGATCCTTACATGTCCGGGCACATGGGAATACCGGCGTGGATGCTGGAGCGACTGGGCCTGCGCAACGTTGTCACCTCGGACGAGGAATGGCCCACGGTCGGCTGGGAGACGATCGCGCGTGCCGATCCTTCCGTCATCGTGATCGCACGGATGGATCGTCGCCGCTTTCCGGCCGACGACCATGAGGAAAAATTGCGCTTTCTCAGATCGGACCCGGTAACCAGCCAGATGAACGCCGTCAAAGAGGGGCGCATCGTCATTCTGGACGCCGAGGCAATGCACCCGTCCATCCGTTTGATCGACGGGTTGGAAGCCTTGGTGGCGGCCATGGAGAATTTGTCACGGTAACGCTTCAAGCCTGATCCGCAGACAAGGCCTTTCAAGAAGACGTAGGGAACGAAATCCCCGAAGGTTTGCCTGCCCCCCTTTCAAAGGTCGAACATCCAAAAACGCCTTGGCAGGCCACCAATGGATGGCACTTGCGACATGGCTTTGTGCAACAAGGAGGTGTCTTTCGGGAAAAAGCTCTCGTAACTGATTTGATGAGTTGTCGGTAACAAGCCGAGTTCCCGGCTTGCAGTGATGGATCTTGGAAACGCGGGGTGTCCTGCTGCACTGCGTCGCAGAATGCACTATGCGCTTGTCTATCTAAAATGCTGAATATGAAGCTGTGTGATGGACAAGGGGTTCGGTTTTCGAAACCAGCGTCCATCCGTCAAAGGAACCTTGAAGAGATGATACCGCTTCCGCATATCCGGCGGCGTGCTTGCAGAAAGGAATGACCGCCGCAATCCTTGGAACCCGACCCTTGTCACGGCTGTTTTGGACGAAAAACCCGGGCCCCGATGATGGGCCGTCGCCCCGCCCCCAAGGCGCCTCGTGGTTTCTGCGTTCAATCGCGAAGCCGAAGCCCGCATGCTGCTCAGTTTCTCATCCCGGCATGTTTGCACAGCTTGCTCAACCGCTGCAAAACACTGCAAAGCGGATCGATATCTTTTGACTGCCTTACTGGAACTGACATCATGTCCCCTTTCTCTTTTCTCAGCCAGATTGCCGGCATGGACGCTGCCACTCTGGCACGCCGGCTGATCGGCGCCAGCCTTCTGGTGCGGGGAGCAGGTGGCACGATCATTGAAACGGAAGCCTATGCGCAGAGCGATCCGGCCTCTCACAGTTTCCGTGGTCCCACAAGGCGCAATGCCTCGATGTTCGGTCCGACAGGGCATGCCTATATCTATCGTTCCTATGGGATCCACTTGTGCCTGAACGTGGTTGCCCTGCCGGGAGAGGCGGTGCTGATACGGGCAATTGCTCCGCTATGGGGTGTCGAGCTCATGCGGACGCGGCGGAACAGCGCCATGCTGTGCAATGGACCGGGACGCCTGACGCAGGCGCTCGGCATCCGTTTCGAAGATGATGGCACAATCTTTGACGGGACCGAATTTTCCATCACCCTCGCTGCCGACAGGCCCGATCTACTTGTGGGCCCAAGGATCGGCATCAGCAAGGCACAGCATTTGCCGTGGCGCTTCGGCCTTGCCGGAGCAGAAGGCCTCAGCAAGCCCTTTCCTCGATAACCGGTAAGGTCGGGTGGGTTTCGATCCGAAACCCGCTGTCCGGCAGTACATCACAAGAAGCATGAGCATGCCCATCGGGACGCCCTGTTCTGCCAGAATGGAGAGACCCTGCTCCTTACGCGGACCCAGCACCGTCGCATGTTGCCACGGAACCGCCACCGTATGTCAGGCCTCGCTTTATAAGGTCGAAAACGCACCCTTGATCCATGCTGGATGGCTGAAACGACAGGGGGCATGTTCCTTGACTGGAGATTGCTCTGAGACATGATGTAGAGGTGAGGGCGCATCAACCTCAGCAGCACAAAACCATCCCGCATTGGCCTGTCCGCAGTGCTCTGTTCCGGCCAGGTCAGCCTCTTATCCGCACCGCCGCTGGGGGAGCGCGGTCTGCCAGCGTTAGCCCATCCCAAGGGATGGATGTTGGCCGATTGACGCGCGCAGGCAGCGGGGAGCGTCGGAGCTTTTCCAGTACACTGAACGCCTGATCAACCGGCCGATGAAAATCAGAATGTCACATGTCGAAGTTCTCGTCAAAACCGCTGTTACAACCGCAGACCTGAAGTATGAAGAGCACAGCCTATCAGCATTATCGGCTGCAACATTGGTGAGCCAACCAAGGCATTCGGCACCTCATCGACCGGATCTTGCAAAGCGTGACGGCAGCGCGCCAACGGCTGCATTGCTTTGCGTGATGTCCATGCGCGACGACATGAAGGCTTTGGAAGCCACCCGCTGATGGCTCCGGGAGGCATTGTCCAAGCCGCCCTGCTGATCTTGATTTTGACCTTTGCAATCGCCGAATGATATTCACCCTGTCTGCGCCGTCGGTGTTCCAGCAGGCTTTTCGGATGCCATGCACCCAAGATCGGACTTGGTGGTTCAGGATACAGTTTTTTGCGAGCTGTTCGCGAAAGACCTGTCCTATAAGGACCAGGCTATTTGTCCTTGTTCGGCTGGCAAGGCAAAAACCGAGATTATTCTTCTCGGCGCCAGTTCGCGGTGTGCCGGCAGCTCTTTATCAAAAAAGCTATATGCCCCTGAACAACCATTGCTGCCCCGATGATAGGATTTGTTGCTGCTGAAAGGTGCCGCCGCATCTCGCGCGGCTGGGCTGCGTGATGCCTTGGCTCGTTCAGCCGGCGGCGGTGTGCAGCCGAGCATAATCGGTATAAACTTCTGCGTCTTCGCGGTAAAAAAATAACTCTGGTTCGCAACATTCAGGTGCCACCCCAGACCAGAGGCCCATAGGCAGATTGTAATTGGCAATGAAGGGCACGCCGAATGACATCAAATCTGCAACGCCACGGGTGATAGATTCATTCGCCGATCTCTAGCTTCGCGCCCCTTCACAATGGTCGTGCCAAGAGATCATTCACGCGCGAAACGGGGGATATTTATGGTCAAAGAGCACAGAGCGACCACTATGGGGGCCCTCAATGCACTGGCCGGGGACAGGCGAATGCCGACATGATCTGCAGCTTAAACTGCGATACCCGGATCGACTACCTCAAACACCACCCGCGCCCGATTTTCAGTCAGCCTACTGTGGGCATTTGTCCAGATATTAGAACAATTCTCTCGAGATTGCTGGAGTAGGTGGCAACTCACGACGTGTATCTCGACACCATCAAAACCGGCGGCGCTGACGTTTTGAGCAGCAATGGCAAAATCCCTGATAATTCCCGGACTTTCTTCTGCGCCCAGCGTTTAGAATCGTGAAGCTGATTTGGCCGCCTGTGAGGAGGAACTTTTCTTCGGCCGGCAGGGCCAAGGGTGCATTGTCCTTCAAGATGTCCTGATGCGAAGGCCGGCCAAGACGGCGCCTGCCGAAGGCCGCAACGGTATGGACCGTGCTTTCGCGGGCAGGCAGGGCTTCTGCCAGGATCTGTTATTGTCAGGCCTGCCCCGGCTGTCACCTGATGGGGTGTCGGCGTCTTTCCTTGATCTTCGGCTCCGGCGTCAGACCGAACTGGCCCGGCGCACATGCGTTCTGATCGACGTGGCAGAGGCGGCAATCGGGCCTTGAGCGACATGCGGGCGGGCCCGTCCGGTTCAATCGAAGGTCATCCTGCGGGTCGAGCAGACAGCTGGTTGTGCCGGCGTGACAATTTTTTCATCAAGCCAGAGTTGGTCCGTTTCTTTTTCCTCGCAAGAGGGAAATGATGGAAGCGATGCCTCATAATTAGCCTTCTTGTGGTCGTCAATGTGCAGGCTTCGGAACTATGATTGACCTGAACCCTCTGCGCGTCCTCGAACGCGTTGCCGGATATGGCAGAATTTCCAATGCGGCTTGCGAACTCGGTCTGTCGCTTGACAGTCAGCCGCGCCGTCGTGAGGCTGGGAAGGCCGTTGAGTGTACGGTTGATGCAGAAGACCACGCGCCGTGACGCTGACGCCCGCCGGTTTGGCCCATCAAGATTGCGTAAAGGGTGTCATATACGATCTGGTGGAGTTGAGCGGAACAGCATCAGGCCCCTTGCGAATGGGTGCGGGGTCGGCCCAGCGGCCTCAGGATCTGCCAGCGCACCGGAGTTGTCGCTTTCCTGGCAATGGACAGACACGTTGGTAAACCCTGTCCAATGGCAGGCAGGGAGTCAACATTCGGATCACGCCTTCATGGGCGTCGATGAGGTGCTGACCATCCACTGCATTGTTTGCGCAGACGGTGACATCGAGCTGGTTTCCGATAATCTCATCGAGGAGGCTCAGGCTGGAAGGCGGCTTCACAAGGTCCTGCCAACTTGGGAGACGCCGCCGGTGCTGCTGCCTTAGCCTACCCGAAATGCCGAGGACCGGGCCATCTGTGCGCGCCTTGGCCAATTCATGTGCAAGACAGAGCCTGACATGTCGTGATCCTGATCAGCATCGTGAGCTCGTCGAACCTTCGCCGCCATCCGGCATCCCTGTCATCCTGCCGTCTTTAAGCGGGTCCGTTTACGCGCTTGGAAAGATGGCTTCATCAGGAGGAGTGACTTTGTGCACACTCCTCCAGGTATTGCGGGGCAATCACAGGTGAAAATATGGCCAGCACCGAAGCTACTGGCCACCTTGCTGCAGCCGACACAATGGTTACTTTGAAAATGGATATCTTGGCGACCTGAACCGCTGCCCACGTCAAAGACCGCATGAAGCCTTGGCCGGATCAGATGCAGCGCAATATGTAACATGCCTTGACACTTTGTGACTCAGCTTTGCTGGCCCACCCTCCCCATCCTAGCATAACACGTGGAAAACAAGCAGAGAATGGCTGAGCCAGAGTCAGGCCAGTCCGGGTTTCGAGGCAGGCGAAACACGCAATGGATGATGACAGACCCGCATCGGTATGGAAGTTGCCGCCGGCGCGCACTGCGCCATACGCTTTGGCGGCATCACCAAGGGCACGATGATGGCTGCTGCATCGACAAATCCTTGTTGCACGAGGCTGCCGCCGCTTCTAGCTTTGTGGCATGACCGATTGTTTGCCCTGCATCCGGCCTTTCCCTGCCACTGGCGGTGAATGCGCGGCCCTCCTTGACGCCATCGACTGGTCGTCTCACCCCTTGGGTGATCCGATCCATTGGCCGGTCGAACTGAAAACCGCTGTGCGGATCTGCCTGACCTCCAAGTTTGCGACAATGGTGCACTGGGGTCCGCGTCACCACACCTTTTACAATGACGCCTATGCCGTCCGTCTCGGCCACAAGCATCCTGACCATCTTGGACAGCCCGCCTATGACTGGTGGTCCGAAATGTAGGACCAGCTTGAACCGTTCTTTCAAAAGGTGCTGGCGGGCGACAGCTATTACAGCGAGAACGCCCGTTACACGCCCGACCGCGACGGGACTGCGAAAGAAGCCTTCTTCACGCACAGCCACAGCCCGATCTGGGACGATACCGGCGCTGTGTGCGGCATTTTCCTGACGGTTGTGGAAACCACGGCGCGGCTCGAGGCAGAAGCCCGCAACGAGCTTCTGATGGACGAACTCAAGCATCGGATCAAGAACATGCTGGCCGTCGTGCAGGCCATCGTGAACCAGTCCCTGCGCAGGGCAGAGAACAAGGACGATGTCGCAGCAATCATTCGCGGCCAGATCAGCGCCTTGGGCCGGGCGCATGACCTTTTGACCAAATCCGCCCATGTCGACGCGCCATTGGCTGCGATTGTCATGGGCTCCCTGGACATCCATGGTCCCTATGCCGGACGGGTCGCTGCCGGAGGGCCAGCGATCACCCTCGTTCCGCAGGCCGCCATTGCCCTCACGATGGTTCTGCACGAGCT